>JAVBUX010000310.1:0-14741 GCA_031554915.1 Bacteroidales bacterium
GCTCAGTTCAGCGATTACGACCGTTACTATGTCGTGGTAAGAAGTAACCACAATGGCTTCAAATCGAGCATTCAAAGTAAGAAGGTGCGTCTCTGGGTAGCAGATTACTTACCTGAACATCTGAAATTTGCAGAATATCCACATCCAGCCACGGTAGGTAATACTCACCATTTGAAGGTTGACGGTTATGTTGATGTGACAAAATACAGTTGGAGTTACTCTAAAGATGGCGTTACTTTCTCCCCGGCGGTCACTTTGTACAATGACAACGAAACCTGGGCCACATTCGGAACATTATCCGCCGGTACAGGCGTCTTGAAAGTGATGATGGAACACCCCTGTGGCACGAGAGAACTGACTCAAACGATCACGGTGAATTATCCGACAGGTGTAGAAGATGTAACAGCAACAGTAGTTACTGTTTATCCTAATCCAACGTCAGGAATCCTGAAAGTTTCGGGAACCGTTGCTAATCAAATGATCAAAGTGACTGATGTTACCGGTTCATTGAAAGGTAGTTATAAGACTCAGGAAGGCGCTACAACGATCGACTTGAGCAGTTATGCAAAAGGAACGTACCTGATACAATACAATGGTAAAGCTTACAAGGTGATCAGAAAATAAAAATCCAATAAAATATAGTATTGAGGTGATCCCAAGAAGTTAGCCTGCTTAATATTCCACTTTATTTAAGAGCTCGGTATTGCACCGGGCTCTTATGTAAAATTACCCATGGTGTATAAGTTTATGATGAATTTATAAATTTTTGATCACGCATAATGTTTGTAAATGTAAAAATTAATATATTTGTTCGAAATTATAAATTTTAAGCCATGGAACGGAGCAGATATTTAATTTTAACGGTATTTTTGTTGATATCTTTTTTTGTGAAAGGCCAAGTCCCTTCTATTCAGGAGCAGCAACATTATTATTATGTTCATACAAATTATGATGTAGATTATAAAACTGGGTCTTATGATTTAATAAACGGACTTGAAACTTCTACCAATCCTGATAAACTCTTTCATGATGTGGAAGGATATCCTTTTCTGGTTTTTGGGTGGGGAAAGGGAGAAATTACTTTTGATAATTCTCGTGTTCCTTGTGAAAAGTTGAATTTATGTTTTTATAATCAGAATATTATTGTTAACAATAATGGACAAATTGTGAACCTGATCCCATTAGACTCCATTAAAACTATAACAATTAATGGTAAAATTGTAGTATATCGAGATCTGTCAAAAGACGGAAGTAATTTAAAGAAAATCCCGATTGAGCAATTGAATAATGATGGTAAAGCCGTATTATATAAAAATTATACTTGTCGCTTTAAATCTGCCGAAAAGGCCGTGAGTGGATATGGTGGTGCAAAGGAAGCTCAATTTGTTGTTAATAATGAACTTTTATGTAGCATTAATGGAGGAAAATTGATTAGTGTCCCACAAAAGAAAGAAGATTTTATAAAATTATTCCCGGACGAAGTAGAAAAAATTAAAGATTTTATTCAAAAAAATAAGATTAATCCTAAAAAGGAAAAAGATATAATTGCAATATTTAATTATTATAATTCTTTGTAGGAGGCCGTTTATTTGAAGGGGCAAGCTCTCCATTTGAGCTGCCCCCTTTAAAATTTAAATTTAAGTAATGTAACCCTAATTTCAAATTACCAACCTGGGTTCTGTATGATATTAGGATTAGTCGTAATATCGTTAGTTGGAATGCCCCAAACAACTTTGTTATCAGTGATTGGCTTTGTTAATGAAATTGTTTGATCACCCGGAGTTGAAAAAACAGTGCTTAGATTTTGAGGTGAGCTTCTCTTAATTTCCATTTTCCAACGTTTAAGATCTTCTAAGCGACGACCTTCTCCAATCGTTTCGCGAACATTTTCCAGTTTAATTTCATTCATCAAAGCAGTTCCTGTCAATCCAGTTAAACTAGTGAGTCCTCGTTTTGTTTTTAATGTATTCAATACTGCCAATGCTGCAGCATCTTGTCCACCTAGCATTGCCAAAGCTTCAGCCTGAATCAAATACATTTCAGCAATTCTAAATACTTTTGGTTTATGCTGATAAGTAGTTGTCCCTGTGTAAAGATCCGGGTTTCCAGGGAATTTATTAAATAGCCATAATGTATAGTCCAATCCTCCTAATTGACATGGTTTTTGTTCCAGATATACAGATTTCCGAATATCAGAGCTTCCATACAAATCAATGATCCATTGCTCGGGAATAAAATCAGGAACATATTTTCCAGTAGAACTGGCATATCCCAGGAAGTTATTATTTGCAGCAGAAGTTAACTCATTCGGATTAGATGCATAAACCATGAAAATTGTTTCTGCAAAATCATCATTCACCCAAATCTTCCTGAATGCATCAACGGTACTTACCAGTGGGTATTTATTCCCTGAAATCAGAGTGTTAGCAGCATCTGCTGCTTTTTGATACTGATGCATATCCAAATAGATGCGAGCTTCCAATGCAATGATACAATCCACGGTGATTTTGTCAGATCCTAAAGTGCCTACAGTCTTTAATAGAGTTTTTGATTTTGCAATATCGTCCACGATTTGTTTATAGACAGCTTCTACAGTAGATCGTGCTGGTTTCTCATTCAGATCGGATTTAATAGTAAGTGGCACTCCCAGATCGGTAGCTGCTGTACTTGGCTCATAATCTTTTGCGAATCTTTTCACCAGTTGGTGGAAATAATATGCGCGTAAGAAATAAGCTTCACCTTTGTACATTTCTAATGTTGCTTTTTCTGAATCGTTTCCAGGAACTATTTTACCTTCATTATCAATAAAATTATTCAGGTTCGCAATAGCATTGTAGTATGACGACCAAATATCCCGAAGAGAATAATCGTCAGTGGTAAATGTCCAAGTATAATTACTGCCCATCCTGTTGCCGTAATCGATACCTGCATTGAATAAATCAGCCTGAATATCTCCTGTATAGGAGAAAATTCCATAAAGTCGATTTCTTAGAAAAGCATACATCCCATTGTTAAATGAGGTGGCGTCTTTGGTTGTTTGAAATGCCTGACCAGTTTCTATGGCATCATAAGGATATCTATCCAGATCACATGCAGTGAAACTTAATGCCAGAAAGCACACACAGACTATTGTATTTATTATCTTTTTCATATATGTATAATTTATTTAGTTTATATGTTTATAGTATGTATATAATTTATATATTAACATCCTGTTACTTCACATAAACATTTTAGAAATTAATACTAACACCTGCAGAATACTGCTTTGTATTTGGATAAACTCCCATTGATATATTTGAATCCGTTTCTGGATCCGGCCCTGAGTATTCAGTAAATGTCAAAAGATTACGTCCGGTGACATATACCCGAATTCCATTCAATATACCCAAATGCTTCAAAACAGAAGACGGAAGACTATACGATACAGTCAATGCCTTAAGACGTAGAAAAGAAGCTTTTTCTAATAAATGATCGTCAAAATATACACCACCGCTTCCAGGTATATCTGTTATATCGCCCGGTTGTTTCCAATAATTCAGAACTTTTCTGGATTTGTTGAAACTTACATTTGTCCAAGGACTTTCAGTAAAGAATCTATCATTATTAATCATGGATTTACCTAAAGCATAGGTAAAATCAACAAATACATCTATTCCTTTGAATCCTCCTTTTATTCCGAATCCACCTGCTATAGGAGTGTAGAGCTCTTTACCGGTACTTTGATTTAATGTACTGGAATTAAACGTTTTCGTTGTTTTTGATTTATCTCGTGTCGGAACAGAAATGTCATCCCCTGGCAAATACCATGTTGGAAGTCCGTCTGCAGGGTCGATTCCTGCGAACAGAGGATAATAGTAATTGATCGTTTTACCTACTACATAAGTAATCCCGGTATTGGCGATTGTCCATGTATCCATGTTATAGAATAAAGAGGTTACCTTATTTTTGTTGTAGTTGAATGTTGCATTGAAATTAAGGTAATAATCTTTGTGTTTCAAGATATCCAGATCTAGAGTTAAGTCAATCCCCTTGTTCAGGAATCCGCCTACATTTGATCTTACAGAAGAGAATCCTGATGTGAAGGGATACGGAACGCTCATCAACATATTTGTTGTTTCTTTGTTGTAAAATTCGAGTGTAATACGATAACGTTTTAAGAACTCAACATTAGCTCTCACAGTGGAAAGGAGTTGTTTTTCCCATGACAATTGTGGATTGCCGGGGGATCCTAATGCCCAGCCAGGATTCCCTTTGTATGGAGCTGTAGTTCCTATTGTTGCTAAGTTGTCGTAATTCCCTATAGCAGAGTTTCCTGAAGATCCGGAGCTAACACTTAATTTTAATTCGGAAATTTTATCTGCGCCAGACATAAAAGCTTCTTTTTTGATGTTCCACATTAATCCGCCATGAAAGAACATTGCGGAGCGATTTTCCTTACCGAAACGGGAAGATTGGTCGTTCCGAAGACTAAAATCAACGAAATACTTTCCATCGTAAGAATAATCTCCTCTTCCGAAGAAAGACAAGTAAGCATATTCTGAAAGGCTTTGAGAAACAGATCTTTCATTAGGTCCGTTTCCTAATAACATCAAGCGGTCGTCTGTTTGACCTGTAGATTGTGCTTTAAATGATTGATTATCATTGTCAATGTATTCTTGTCCAATCAGAGCTGATACAGCATGTCTTTCAGCAACAGAAAATCTGTATTCTGCTGTATTTGTGAATGTTTTTGTTGATCCTCTCTGGAAAGCTTCATAGGCAAATCCATTATTCAAGTTTGAACGATAAGACGCCATACGTTTAGAACTTTCACGATAGTCGTAAGCGTCTATTCCGTACTGAGTGCGAATTGTCATTCCTTTTATTGGATATATTTCTCCAAAGAATACACCTGTAAATTGTGCATTATTACTTTCAGCTGGATTCTTTTCCATGACATAGTATGGATTATTTGTTGTAGATCCTATAATTACATCGACTCTGTTTCCATCTTTATCATACGGAGAATAAAAAGGAGGTTGTAATGCGATAAGTCCCCCTTGAGTAGAAGCTCCTGTCAAAGGGTTAGTCTGACGATCATCATATCCTCCAAGAATATTTAAGCCAAATTTAAGCCAATCCTTAGCTCTGGATTCAATGTTAGAGCGGAAGGTGTAACGTTCATATTCGGAGCGAGGGGCAATACCATCTTGGAAAAAGTAAGATCCAGAGATGAAATACGTCGTTTTTCCACCACCTCCTTGTAATGAAATGTCACCTTGATAAGTTGGAGCATCATCTTTGTAGTAATATCTTGCCCAATCGGTATCATAAGGATAATCTTTCAGGATTTGATCATAGCTGGCTTTTGTTCTGATGCCTGATGCTAATTGGAAATCAAGTAATTCTTTAGCATTCATGAAATCATCGAAATAATCCCAATTGGCAAGAGAAGATACTCCGTATTGGGCATTAACAGTTATTCTTGCATCTTGATTGGCGACACCTTTTTTCGTTGTAATATATATAACCCCATTCGCACCGCGAGCTCCGTAAATAGAAGTTGCCGAAGCGTCTTTCAGAGTCGTAATGCTTTCAAAATCGTTCGGATTTAAGGAAAGTACTGTTCCTGCATCAATGGGCACCCCATCCATAATATAAAGAGGTGTTGAACTTGCTCCCAGGGAACCGACACCATGAATCCGTACGGAAGGACTGGCTGTCGGTTCTCCTGAAGATGTATAGACTTGCATACCTGCAACTTTTCCCTGCATAGCATCCATTACGTTTGCTGTTGGTTTTTCCCGAATGGCTTCAGCACTTACTTTTACAGGGGCTCCAATTGTTGTGCCGACCTTTCTACCTGTTCCGTATCCCAAAACAACAACTTCACCTAAGACAGAGTCTTCTTCTCTGAGAACTACTCTGATATCCGGACCAATAGCGACTTCTTGATCTCCCATTCCCAAATACTTAATTATAAGCATTTTAGTCGAGGTGGGAACGTCCAATGTAAACTGCCCGTCAACTTTAGTAACAGTCCCAATTGCATTATTCCCCTTTACCATCACAGATGCTCCCGCAACAGGTTCATTGCTCTCGTCAACAACAATCCCTTTTACTTTGGTGGTCTGTGCGATTGCCAATCCCATGCTCAATATGAAGCATGCCAATAATAAAGTCAATCTTTTCATAAAAATTTTACTTTAAATTAAAACTACTGTATATCTTTCCTCAGTTGTCTATATTATATGGTCAATTAAATTTAGCATATCTTTGTGCCCGATTTTGCGGCCACAAGGACTAATATAAGCGGAGAAATGAAGGGTATGATTTACGGTTACATTCGAGTGAGCACTGACAAACAAACAGTGGAGAATCAGAAATATGAAATCAATGAGTTTTGTAGGAAAAATGATTTGGTCGTTAACCAATGGATTGAAGAAGTAATTTCCGGGACTAAAAAACTTAGTGATAGGAAATTAGATAAACTAATCAAAAAAATGAAGAAAAACGACATCTTGATTTGTTCCGAATTATCTCGCCTTGGAAGAAATCTTTTGATGATCATGAGTCTCCTTAATGAATGTATGAATCGGGATCTTCAAATCTGGACTATTAAAGATAACTACCAGTTAGGCAGTGATATAAATTCAAAGGTCTTAGCTTTTGCATTTGGTCTTTCGGCAGAAATAGAGCGTAATTTAATTTCACAGAGGACCAAAGAAGCTCTTGCCCGCAAGCGATCAGAAGGTCTCATTTTAGGTCGTCCTAAAGGTAGTAAATCGAAACTAAAAAAGCTCTCCGGTAAAGAAGATGATATAAGATCAATGTTAAATAAGAAAATGTCAAAAAGTGCCATAGCCCGAAAGTTAAATGTAAATCGGTTTACGTTAGATAAATTTATCAAAGAAATGAACTATTAATTTTTTTTTTGAAATCTTCATTCATTTTTTGTTTTATTTGCATTTTTTAAAAAAACGTTTTATCTTTGTTGCATCTTTAATCTTAAGAAATGATACTTGAACACGTGGTTGTGATAATAATCGACCATATAATATATGCAGAAAAAAAAGAATTTATAACAAAAAGGAGAAATATATATAGTAGTTTTAATTTAAAGTAAAATTTATGAAAAGATTGACTTTATTATTGGCATGCTTCATGTTGAGTATGGGTTTGGCAATCGCTCAGACCACCAAAGTAAAGGGGATTGTTGTTGATGAGAGCAACGAACCTATTGCAGGGGTTTCTGTAATGGTAAAGGGGAATAATGCCATTGGTACTTTTAAAAAAGTTGACGGACAGTTTACATTAGATGTTCCTGCATCGGCTAAAATGCTTATAATTAAGTATTTGGGAATGGGAGATCAAGAGGTCGCTATTGGCCCGGACCTAAGGGTGGTTCTTAAAGAAGAAGACTCTGTCTTAGGTGAAGTTGTTGTTTTGGGATACGGAACAGGAAAAAAGGTTGGAACTATTATTGGTTCTGTGGCCAAAGTAAGTTCTGCTGAAATAAAAGAACGTCCTACGGCTAACGTATTGGATGCTATTCAAGGTAAAGTTGCCGGTCTCCAGGTATATAACTCTTCCGGAGAACCTTCTGCAACTCCATCTCTCCGTTTGCACGGAACAGGATCTTTAGGTGCTTCTTCTACTCCATTATATGTTTTGGATGGGATGCCGATCAGTTCTGCAACTTTCTTGTCTTTGAATCCGAATGACTTTGAAATTGTTTCTGTATTGAAAGATGCTTCGGCTACTTCTATTTATGGAGCAAGAGGTGCAAATGGGGTTGTGTATATATCCTCTAAAAAAGGGATAGCTAATCAAGATGCTATTATCAATGTAAATGCTCAATATGGTATCTCTAATCTGGCAAATTCCGCTTTTTATGATAAATCAATGAGTTCCGACGAATTATTCAAATATTGGGAAGAAACCGGTTTTAGAACAAAAGAATATATCGAAAATTATAGAAAAACTTATAATGGTAATACTCAATGGAGAGATTATTACATGAAAAGTGATGTTCCTACCTATCAATTAGACCTTTCTTTGCGTGGAGGTGGCGGTAAAACGACTTATTTCATTTCGGGATCTTATTTCAATCAGGATGGTATTGTTTATAGATCCGGTTATGAACGTTATACTTTGAGGTCTAATATTGAATCCAGGGTAAATGATTGGATGAAAGTTGGGGTGAATTTGACAGGAGCCTATGATTTAAGAGAAACAAATGGAAATTTTGCCGTAGCGAGTAGCTCAACTGGAGGTGGTTTGTATTTTTTGGTTGCTCCTTATTACAATCCTTATAAGGAAGATGGTTCAAGATACGATATTATACCAGGAACAACCAGAGTAAATCCGGAATACATGGCCAATAATGTGCTTGAAGACAGAAATAAAATTCAGTTTAATGGAGTGGCATTTGTTGAATTATATCCGGTTAAAGGTTTGACACTTCGTTCTCAAATAGGTACGGATGCTTATGACTACACTATTAGCACAAAGACGTATCCTTCATATACTCCTGCAAATGGGGTTGGTGCTGCTGGAGAATATTTCTACAGAAATGCAACCAATACAATGACTAATACTGCTGAATATCGTTTTCAGTTGAAAGATACTCATAACCTTACTTTATTGGTTGGACAAGAATATGTAAATAACAATTACAGGGACTTCAGCGGTCGTTCTACGGGACAGTCGGATGATAGATTGATGCTGGTGAGTAACGGACAGACTACCAAGCTTGCAGATTCATCATCTTCTGCATACGCTTTCTTCTCTTTGTTTGGTCGTGTTGATTACAACTTCGGTGAAAAATATTTCTTTGACTTCAATGTTCGGAATGACCAATCTTCCCGTTTTGGTAAGGATAACCGTTCTGCAATGTTCTACTCTGGTGGGGCTATGTGGGATATGAAAAAGGAATCCTTTTTATCAGATATAAGCCCGATTACAGCAATGAAACTTCGGTTCAGTGCCGGTTCTTCTGGAAACTCGGAAATTGATAACTATCAACACTTAGCTACTATCAGTACTGTTGCTGCCTATGGTGGTGCTACCAGTTGGAATGTCGGAACTCCCGGAAACTCATTCCTGTCATGGGAAAAACAATTCCTGGGAACTCTGGGAGTAAATACAGAATTCTATGGTAAATACCGCCTGGGATTAGAAGTTTATAAACGTAGTACTCAAAATATGTTGATGGATGTTCCAACTCCATATACTACAGGGTATTCAACTATCACATCCAATGTTGGAACAATGCAAAATACCGGTATTGATATCACTCTTGATTTAGATCTTCTCAAGAATAAAGATTGGTATGTAAATTTCAATACGAACTTTAATTACAATAAAGAAAAGGTAACAGAACTTTTCAATGGTCTTTCTGAATGGACTGTTCCAAACACAGGGGTTACTTATGTGGTAGGAAAACCTGTTGAAGCTTATTGGCCTCTATACGCAGGAATTGACCCTGCAGATGGAAAACAAATGTGGTATGTTCCGGGAGAAAATATCTCAGAAATGACTAAAGATAAAACAACAAAGACTTTTGATCCGGACGGTTTGCTTCAAACATCGGGAAAACCTCTTAGTGCACCTATTGCCGGAGGTTTTGGTGCAACAGCTTCTTATAAGGGAATATCTGTACTTTGTAATTTTGCTTATGCTTATGACAAATGGTTGTATGATAATGACCGCTTCTATTCAGAAAATCCAGCTATTTATATAGCTCAAGGAATGAACCAGTCAAGAGAAGTTTTTGATTATTGGAAAAAAGCCGGAGATGTTACAAAATTTCCTAAATTAGGAGAACAATTGCAATTTGACAGTCATTTGTTGGAAGATGCATCTTTCTTACGTTTGAAAACATTGACATTGGCATATCAAGTGCCTACTTCATTACTGAAGAAAACTAATTTCTTCAAGGGAGTACGTGTTTATGGTACAGCTCGTAACATATTGACATTTACAAATTATCTTGGAATTGATCCTGAAATTGACTCAAACCTGACTCGTGGAGCTTATCCTAATACGAAACAGTTTGTATTTGGTATTGATATTACGTTATAATTCTAAAAATTTTTGTTATGAAAAAAATAAATATAATCGCAATATGCTTGATTTTAGCTAGTCTTGTTTCATGTGATTTGGATCGGTTTCCATCCAATGCAATTGATAAAGACCAGGCATTTAAAACGGTGAAGGATGCAACTTCATTTAATAATGGAATGTACGTCTATTTAAGAGACAGGGCTTACGGATATTTTAATTATTATTCTGATTATCAGTCAGATTTGTTAAATGCAATGTTGGATTTCGGAAATAGAGGTGGTTCCAATTATAGTTGGACTTTCTTATCGGATGATTATGCATTTCGTGATGTTTGGGCTAATTATTATTCTGCAATTACCAATGTTAATAATTACTTAGACAACGAAGCAAAAATTGTAGGTACTACAACTGATGAAACAACGAAATTGAAAAGTTTCAAAGGTGAAGCACACTTTTTCCGTGCGTACTACTATCATCAATTGATTAAGTTATATGCGAAAGACTATGAACCAGGTTCTGCTGCAACTGATTTAGGAGTTCCATTAGTACTTGTGTTTGACGTAAATGCAAAGCCAGCCAGAGCAACAGTGGAACAAGTTTACACTCAAATTTTGGCAGATTTGGCGATTGCCAAAGAAAATATCTCAGCTCAAGGAACCGTTGGTTCTACCAGAGTAACAAAAGATTGTGTTTCTGCTCTTGAAGCAAGAGTGTATCTTTGTATGCATAAATATACGGAAGCTGCTGCTGCTGTCGATGCAATCATTGGACGATACCCACTTGCTGCTACTGCTGCTGCTTTCAAAGATATGTGGCAAAAGGATGTAACTACTGAGTCGATATTACAATTAATAGCGTCTAAACCAAGTGAATTGATCGCTAATACTTATAGTGTCTATTTGAATTATTCAGCATCAACAACTTCTTATGCTCCTGACTTTATTCCTGAACAATGGGTTGTTGATTTGTATGCTGCTGCCGATTATAGAAAAGCAGCTTATTTGGAAGTTAAGCCTATCAAAGTAGGAGGGGTTAACTATAATTTATATGCAATGAACAAATATCCGGGAAATCCTGAGTTATTTACAGCTGCGGTAACAAATTATCAGCATAAACCAAAAATTTTGAGAATTGGTGAAATGCATATTATTAAAGCAGAAGCGTTAGCATCTAAGGGTGACGATGCCGGAGCTTTGACTGCATTGAATGTTCTTCGTGCCGGACGTGGTTTGTCTGCTCTTACAGGTTTGACAGGATCTGCGTTATTAAACGAAATCAGAAATGAAAGAACTCGTGAATTACTTTGCGAAGGAACTCGTTTGGATGATTTGAAACGTTGGAAATTACCGATGGTTAGAAAAGCTCCTCAAAATGCACAAGCAATTATTGGGGATCAAGCGGCAAATAACCTGAATGTTCCTGCAGGAGATAGTAAATTTGTTTGGGCTATACCTATCAATGATATGACAACAAATCCTAATTTGATGCAAAATCCAGGTTGGAATTAATTTCCCGAAAAATATGAAGAAAGGAGCTGTCCAAAAGACAGCTCTTTTTTTTACTTTAGAAAAATATTGTTTCTTATGAAAATTTACTATATTTTTGTAAACAGATAAATTATTACAGTACCCTTTTTTCTAATGAGACTTTTTTTTGAATGTAAAATGCCACTTTTGATTGTGCTATTCTTTGTTTTCGGATGCTCTGATATTTACGCTCAGCATAAGGTTGCAGAAACCTATATGGATAAAGTCGGAGATTATTCCACAGTATATATGGGGCGGGTTGAAGCCATTTATAATTCCAGGGTATATGAAAATTTACCGTATTATAAACCTGTAGATCCTTTTTCGAAAGAGTACCAGACCGGAACCGGTTTCTCTATGAAAGACCAACGAAAACTGGAGTCATATAAAAATCAGGATGTGAAAAATTCTGATTTTGTTTCAGGGGAAATGATGTATAAGAATAGATTTTATTCTAGTCAACAACTGAAATTGGATTTATATAAGGAATGTTTAATCATCCTGGCTCCTGGCAATCATTATGGGGTTATTTTGGATTCCAGGGACGTTCAAAGTGCTACTCTTTATGGAAAAACCTTTGTCTGGTATGATACGTTGCCAAATGATTTGAAACCGGGATTTTATATGCAATTGCATCAAGGAAAGGATGTGACTTTGTTGTGCAAGATTTCATTATCTATGCAGAAAAATTTGACTACATCGAGGTTTAGTTCTAAGGAACGATTTTATCTTTTGCATGAGGGGAATTATTATTCAGTGAAAAATAAAAATTCTTTTACGAAAATATTTCCAAAATATAAGAATCAAATTAATCAATTTTCAAAAGAACGAAAATTGGACTTTAATTCTGATACAGAAAAGAGTTTAGCTTTGTTAGCCCAGTATTGTGAAAGTTTATTTTAGGTGATATCTAATGAAAAGAAAAATAGTATTATTAGCTCTTTTTTGTCTGACTTTTTTATTTCAGCCTTTGACAGCCCAACTTTTGGAAGTGTCTTCAAAAGATTCGGTTTCCATTGAATCATTGTTGAAGAAGATAGAATCGTCATCTCCTTACCATATTTATTCCGATGTACCGTCTTCTTATAATATTCCGGTAAATCAGGACATCTCTTCTCCTATTTTGGCTCTGGAAAAGATATTTGCAGGGACTCCATACAAGGTATCCCTTTTCGGAAACAAAATTTTTATTTTGAAAGATAAAAAATTGAAAGAAGATCTGGTCCTGTTTTCAGTGAAAAAAGAAAATTTACCGGGTCAGGAAAGTGAGCTCCCTTTGTTATCTCAAAGAACTGAACTTGCAACTTCGGAAAATTTGGTTTATGAAGTTGGTGATCAATATGCTAAAATTCCCAAGACGGTTGTCTTAAAAGGGAAAGTAAGTGATTCTAAGACCAAGGACCCTCTTCCTGGAGTTAGTCTCGTTTTGAAAGAGCCTTATGCTGGGGCGACAACAGATGCAAATGGAGATTATAGGCTGGAGCTTCCGTCTGGACAGGTACAGCTGGATATCACAGGCTTGAGTATTAAACCATCAAGACGGCAATTGACATTATATGGAGATGGAGTCTTGAATATTGAATTAGTAGAAAATATTCATCAGTTAGACGAAGTTGTTGTTACGGCATCGGCTGTCGATAATGTAAAAAGAGTGAATATTGGCGTTGAAAAACTTCAGGTCTCGAAAATAAAAAATATACCGATGGCTTTGGGCGAAGTTGATATCTTACGTGCCATACAGACATTGCCTGGTATTAAAACGGTAGGAGAGGCATCCACTGGTTTTAATGTGAGGGGTGGCTCAACAGATCAGAATTTGATTTTGCTTAATGACGGAACTATTTACAATCCAAGTCACATGTTTGGCTTTTTCACAGCTTTTAGTTCGGACATGGTAAAGGATGCCGAAATATACAAGAGTAGTATTCCTGCACAATATGGAGGTCGCATTTCTTCTGTATTAGAAGTCACCGGAAGAGAAGCGGATAAAGAGCAGTTCAAAGGATCGGCAGGTATTGGGTTAGTGACCAGTAAACTAAACTTAGAATTGCCTATTATTAAGAAGAAAAGTTCAATATTGCTAAGCGGACGTACTACTTACTCGGATTGGCTATTAAAGACCTTACCGGAAAAAAGTGGATATAAAAATGGTTCTGCCGGTTTTTATGACTTAGGAATGGTTTTGAGCAACGAGCTGGATTCAAAAAACCAGCTGAATGTTTATGGATATGTTAGTCAGGATCATTTTTCATTTACTGAAAATGATAAATATACTTATCGTAACATGAATGCTTCTGCGAAGTGGAAAAGAGTATTCAGTAATAAACTTATATCTAATTTTGGAGTTGGCTATGATCATTATGATTATGAGACAATGGATAAGACGGATCCTTTTACCGCATACAAACTTACTTTTGGAATCAACCAAGTATTTGCAAAAGCTGATTTTTCGTACATTTTAGAGAAGCATAAGATCGATTTTGGATTTAAGTCTTTATTGTACGATATCAATGGAGGAAACTATAATCCATGGAAAGATGAATCTATGGTTAAACGTGATGAGTTGCAAAAAGAAAAAGCTCTGGAATCGGCATTATACATAGGTGATCAATGGGAAGTGACACCGAAGCTTTCGATAAGTACAGGTATCCGATATTCTATATTTAATGCTATGGGCCCCCGTAATTATTATAAATATAATCCGGATTTGCTTCCTTATGAATCAACGATTATTGATACTGTAAATGTCAATGGAAATAAGATGGTTAAAACATATCAAGGTCCTGAATTCAGATTTTCTGCCCGCTATATGTTTGATGATAATTTTTCATTTAAAGCTGGTTTCAACTCTATGAGACAATACATTCATAAATTGTCCAATACAGTTATTATGTCGCCTACAGATACTTGGAAATTATCAGATGCCAATATCAAACCTCAGAAGGGATGGCAGGCTGCGACAGGGTTATATTACAATTTCTTGGGCAAAGAATGGGAGACATCACTGGAAATGTATTATAAAGAAATGGAGGATTATTTGGATTATAGAAGTGGCGCCCGTTTGTTAATGAATCACCATATTGAAACCGATGTCATCAATACAGAAGGTTATGCTTATGGAGTGGAATTGGCTGTAAAGAAAACAGTCGGTAAACTGAATTGTTG
>JAVBUX010000193.1:0-2613 GCA_031554915.1 Bacteroidales bacterium
AGTGCGGATGATTTCTTTTGGTTTATCATTCCATTTGAGGATCATGGTATTTGGATCTTCCTGATGCCATTCCAAGCCTCCTTTTTCTCCGTATATTCGAATACTCAGTTCATTTTCTTCACCTGCAGCGATTTGAGATGCCGCCAACATTCCGCGGGCACCACCTTCGTAGCGGATCATTACCACACCATCATCATCGAGTAACCTGTTTGGAACAAAAGTATTCAGTTCCGCACACACTTCAGTAGCTTGTAATCCGGTCATATATTCAGCCAGGTTAAAAGCATGGGTACCAATATCGCCCATACATCCGGCTTTTCCTGAACGTTTAGGATCGACTCTCCAGGATGCTTGTTTGTTGCTGGCTCCAATATCTTCAGACAACCAGCCTTGAGGATACATTACGTAAATCCGGCGGATCTTACCCAAATCGCCGCGCATGACCCGGAGACGGGCTTCTTTCACCATCGGATATCCGGTATAGGTATGAGTTAGTCCGAATAGTAATCCGGTTTCTATCACTTTATTATAGAGTTGATGAGCTTCATCAAGAGAGAAAGTCATCGGTTTGTCCAACATTACGTGAAACCCTTTCTCCAACGCTAATATGGAAGGTTCAAAATGAACATGGTTTGGTGTGACAATTGAAATGAAATCCATTCGTTCACCTTCCGGAAGTAATGCCTCTTTTTCAATCATTTCGGTGTAAGTGGCGTATATTCGGTTGTCCGGTAAAAAAAGTTCCCTTCCGGAAGCCAATGAGTTTTCGTATGAAGAGTTGAAACATCCGCAAACCAGTTCGATTTGTCCGTCGAGATTAGCAGCTATCCGGTGTACTGCTCCAATGAAAGAGCCATTGCCGCCTCCGACCATTCCCATTCTGATTTTTCTTTTCATGGCATAATAGATTAAAATATTGGAATAAGATTTTTTAAATTTGATAAAATATCAATATCTTTGTAAAATCGTAAAGTTACAAATAAAAAGACATCATTAAAGAACTACAACATGAATTTATTAAAGAAATCACTTTTTTTACTTTTTGCAGGTATTTTTTTGTTAACCTCCTGTAAAGAAAAAACTCCCCTTCAGTTGATGGCAATCCCATCGGATGCTATTTTTGTACTAGCCCTTGAAAATCAAAAAATGATTCAAAAGGGAGAGCTGAATCATCTTTCGGAATACAAGCTTTACCAAAAAGCTAAGGAAGAGATGAAAGATATGGATCCTGTGATGCAAAAGTTTGTAGATGAATTTTTGAAAAATCCGAAATCTTCCGGGGTTGATATTGAAAAAACGTATATTTACGGGGTTACTGTTGGAGAGGGGATGTATTGTGGCGTGAATTTTAGAATGGATAGTCAGTCCACATTTGAGAAGAAAATGACAGAATTATTTAAGTCCCAAGATAAGACTCTCCCTGAAATAAAAGATATGGGTGATGGTGTAAAGTTGGCATTGCTCGATGGTGAATCGGCCGTTGCCTGGAATGGGGATTTGTTACAGTTCTTTTTTGGAAAAATAGAATCTCTTGATTATAAATCTTTTTTTAAGCTTCCTGCAGATAAAAATATCCTGAAAGTTGCGGATTTTGCAGAATTTCAGAAACAGTCTTACGATGTTGGTTGTTGGATGGCATATGGTGAAGCTGTAGGGATGTTCAAAGAAATGAATGTTACCATGCCGGCTTACTTTAATGAATTTAAGGATACTTATGTTCATGGTTACCTCAATTTTGAAAATGGGGAGATCAAGGCTACTGCAAGTATGTCTCCACAGTCGAAAGTGGATGATTTTTTTAAAAAATATCCCTTGGTAAAGAAAGATTTCAATACTGCTTTGTTGGAAGATTTTCCAGACAAATCGTTTTTATTGGCAAAGATGTCTATCAATTGGGCGGAATATCTTAAGTTGATGACAGAGAGTATATCCCAAATGCAGCAGATGCCTGCTATAGGTATTTATCAGGAGATGTTGAATGATCCAACTGTAAAGACGCTTTTGGATATTATTGATGGCGATATGGTGTTTAGCTTGTATAATTTGGCTCAGGGACCACTTCCATTGCCATTGGCAGGATTGAGTTTTACCTTGAAAAATGAAGGCGATTTTGAACGTTTATTAGCCTTGTTTCCAGCTGAAATGCTGACAAAAAATGAAAATTATTATGTCATGTCAACTCCTTTCTCGGTCGGTTTAAATATTGCCTGCAAAGATAAACGAGTATTGATTACAGATGATGCTGATGCCATTACTTCGTTTGTTGGAAAGGGTTACAGCCCCAATTTGAAGAGTAGTGTTTTGTCTGCAGATCTTAAAAAATCGCCGGCATTGTTTTATATGAACCTTGATTTGAGTACTTATCCGGAAAACCTGAAAGCAATGTTGTCAGGAAAAAATATTCCTTCGGAAGTTAAAGGAATACTGACAGCTCTCGAACCATTGAAAGATATAAGCTATGCTGTCAATGAAAAGAATGAAGTTGTATTTTCTCTTAAATTTAAAGACAACAAACAAAATTCACTGAAAATATTATTGAAATTGGCTGATGATGCTGCTTCAAAACAGTAACATTATATATTATGGATAAGATACAGGTAGATAGAGTGTTAC
>JAVBUX010000182.1:0-6872 GCA_031554915.1 Bacteroidales bacterium
AAAGTCCAGATGGGAAAGCCGCATTTTCTTGGTTATTTCCGGATATTATCTCATTGTTTTCCAGTAAGATAGATGATCCGACCTGAAAATTGGAGTAGATGGCATAGGCCCTCTTACAAGCTTCCTTTGCAATGTCAATCAGTTTTTTTTCAGTTATATTTAGCTCTTCGTAATCACAAACAATTATCTTTGTACTTAAATTAATCTGTTCCATCTGTCTGAATTTTAATACACAAATATAATTGATTCTTTGGTATGAAAGCATATTTCCGTTTAGTTTTAATCATATTAATCTCTTCACTGGTCTCCAATAATTTGTATTCGCAAAAAAAAATCGCATCCTATGTTGCTTATGCAGAAAATTACGGAAATATTGCGATTGGTCACATGAATAAGTATAAAATTCCGGCCAGTATTACTCTTGCTCAGGGAATTTTGGAGTCCGGAGCCGGATTAAGTCAGTTGGCCCGGGAGTCGAATAATCATTTTGGAATCAAATGCCATAGCGACTGGAAAGGAGAGAAAGTATATAAAAAAGATGATGGTCCGAATGATTGTTTCCGGAAATATAAAAAAGTAGAGGATTCGTATGAAGATCATTCGCAATTTTTACTCCGGAACAGGTATTCCAGGTTATTTCAGCTGGATATAAAAGATTATCGGGCTTGGGCAAGTGGGTTACAGGATTGTGGATATGCTACAGACAAAGGATATGCAAATAAATTGATCAATCTGATTGAGATTTATGAATTGTATCGGTATGATTCGGGAAAGTCTGGTAATTATAGTTCAAAAGATAAAAAGAATACCGATAAAATTCAAAGGCCTCGAAGGGATAGAGCTGTTTTTAAGACACATGGCTTGATTTATATTGAAGCTAACTCTAATGATAGTTTTGAAGCCGTTGCATACGATATGGGCTTTAAGTTGAAAGATTTACTAAAATATAATGAAGTTCCTGAAGATTTTCCATTATATGCAGGTGATAAAGTCTATTTGGAAAAGAAAAAGAAAAAAGCGGATAAACCATATTATGAGCATACCGTAAAAGTCGGAGAATCGATGCACAGTATTTCTCAAAAATATGCTATACAGCTTTCTCGTTTGTATAAGATGAATAAAAAGGATTCAGAGTATGTTCCTGAAGAAGGCGATGTTCTGCGCCTGAGATAATGCTCAAACAGATTTAAAAAGAAAAAGGGAATTCTCACGAACTCCCTAATCCAATCTTTGTTAACCTTAAATCTAATACTATTATGAAAAAACCACAGTACAAAAGTACGGCGTTTTGCTATCTGGTGCAAGTTTTTTTTCGTAATAAGAGTTAATAAATATGCATTTTAAGTTTAAAAAAACTTAAAATGAAATGTTGTCCATCAAATTGAAGAGTTCTTCTACTGTATTTGCCCTCAACATAGCTATTTTTTTCGGTTTGAAATCAGGAATTCCTTTAAATAAAGGAGTAACAGCAATATGTCTGCGAGAGTGAATTACTCCACGTCGCTCGTCGAGGCGGGCAACACTCTGTAGAACCTGTGTTTTGAGAATATCGAGGTACCATTGAAAATTTTCTTTTGGCAGGAGCTCTCCGTTGTTTAAATAATGCTTTACTTCCCGAAAAATCCATGGAGCGCCAATGCTGGCTCTGCCAATCATTACAGCATCGACTCCATAACGATCGAAAGCTTCTTTACAGCCTTCGGGACTGGTGATATCTCCGTTTCCAATAATTGGAATATACATCCGCGGATTATTTTTAACTTCGCCTATCAGAGTCCAGTCGGCCTCGCCTGTGTACATTTGGGCACGGGTTCTTCCGTGGATGGTAAGCGCTGCTATTCCACAATCCTGTAGTTTTTCAGCTAGATCTACAATTATTTGGGAGTTACTGTCCCATCCCAGGCGGGTCTTGACTGTAACCGGAATTTTTACGGCTTTCACAACTTCTTTTGTGATTTCAAGTAAAAGTTCAGGGTTTTTCAACATTCCTGAACCGGCCCCTTTGTTAGCTACCTTTTTTACCGGGCACCCGAAGTTCAGGTCCAGTATATCCGGATTGGCGGCCTCACATATTTTGGCTGCTTCTACCATCGAATCGACATCGCGACCATAAATCTGTATGACGACAGGTCTTTCTTCGTCAGAGACTTCCAGTTTGGCTTTTGTTTTATTGACATGACGTATCAGGGCATCGCTTGAAACGAATTCAGTGTAAACCATATCTGCTCCGAACTGCTTACAGAGCAATCGGAAAGCAATATCAGTCACGTCTTCCATCGGAGCGAGGAAGACAGGATATTTATCAAATGTAAGATTTCCTATTTTCACACTGCAAAATTAATCAACAGAAGGATTGGTTCCAAAAAAAAGACCTCCGTCATTTCTAGTAGGACAAAAAATGACGGAGGTATGATAATGTTAAGTGATTTATTTGTGGTCAGTTTTTATATAACTCCCTGTGCCATCATTGCCCGGGCAACTTTCATAAAACCGGCTACATTAGCTCCTTTCACATAGTTGATGTATCCATCGGCCTGTTTTCCATAGATACAGCACTGTTCGTGAATATTTTTCATGATTTGTTTCAATTTTTCATCGACTTCTTCTGCCGTCCAGTTCAGGTGCATCGCATTCTGAGTCATTTCCAGACCTGAAGTTGCAACTCCTCCTGCGTTTACAGCCTTTCCGGGGCCAAACATAATATTTTTTGAAATAAATAAATCTACAGCTTCAGCTGTACAACCCATATTAGAGATTTCGGCTACACATGTTACATTGTTGGCAATCAGCATTTTTGCATCTTCCTCGTTCAATTCGTTTTGAATAGCGCAAGGAAGGGCAATATCGACTTTTTGTTGCCATGGACGTTTTCCCGGGAAGAAGTCGGCTCCGTATTTTGCAGCGTATGGAGCAACAATATCTTCTCCTGAATTACGTAATTCAAGCATATAATCTATTTTTTCGCCGGAAATTCCATTCGGATCATAGATATATCCGTCAGGACCTGAAATTGTGACCACTTTAGCTCCCATTTCTGTCGCTTTCAATGCGGCTCCCCAAGCTACATTCCCGAATCCGGAGATAGCAACAGTCTTTCCTTTGATATCGATTCCCTGAGTTTTCAACATTTGATCTACAAAGTACAATCCTCCGAAACCTGTAGCTTCCGGACGAATCAGGGAACCGCCGTAATCCAGACCTTTACCTGTGAATGTTCCGGTATTTTCCAAAGCTAATTTTTTGTACATTCCGTACATATAGCCCACTTCGCGGGCGCCAACACCAATATCCCCAGCAGGGACGTCGGTATCCGGACCAATATGTCTCCACAGTTCAAGTATGAAGGCCTGACAAAAACGCATAATTTCAGCATTAGATTTGCCTTTTGGACTGAAATCCGAACCTCCTTTTCCTCCTCCCATCGGAAGGGTAGTCAGCGCATTTTTGAATGTTTGTTCGAAACCTAAGAATTTAAGAGAAGAAAGTCCTACGGAAGCATGAAAGCGAATGCCACCTTTGTATGGACCAATTGCATTATTGAATTGTACACGGTAACCTAAATTAACCTGTACACTTCCTTTGTCATCAACCCAAGCTACTTTGAATGTAAAAATACGGTCAGGTTCAACTAGGCGTTCGATGATCCCCGCTTTTTCAAATTCAGGATGTTGATTGTATATATCTTCAATTGAGTGGAGTACCTCTTTCACTGCCTGTAGGTATTCCAATTCTCCCGGATGCTTGGCTTCCAATGCCTGTAAGATACTTTCTGTTTTCATGGACTTCAAACTTTAATTTATATTGTTAATTTTGACTTTCTACTTGTAAAAATATTATTTACTTTTGCGACGATACAAACGTAAGAAATTAACTTGACATAAACAATTAAATTTGGGTCAATTTTTTGTCATTTTATCAGAATATACAGGGGTGTTGGATCGGATGTTTGTCAAAATAGGTTGATTTTTTGTTTTTAACTTTCAAATTGTTACAAAATGCTGCAAAAAATAGATATGAAGCAATTGGTATTTAAAGATACCTCATTTGCTAATTTGATGAATAAAAGAATCCTGAATATTTTGTTGATCGCTACAAAGTATGATGCTTTTATGTTGGAAGATGATGGGCGGATTGATGAACAAATATTCAATGAATACACTTCTCTTAGTTTGCGGTATCCTCCTCGTTTTACGCAGGTAAGCTCGGAAAAAGAAGCGATGACAGCTCTTGCGCAAAGTCACCAGCATTTTGATATGGTCATTTGTATGCCGAATATGGATGATTCGGATACGTTTGGAGTAGCTAACCGGATCAAGGAGTTGTACCCTGAGATTCCGATTATCGTATTGACTCCATTTTCCCGTGAGGTTTCCAAACGTGTTTCCCAGGAGGATTTGAGTGCGATCGATTATGTTTTCAGTTGGTTGGGAAATGCTGAACTTCTTCTCGCAATCATCAAATTGATTGAAGATAAGATGAATGTGAAAGATGATATTACTTCTGTCGGTGTTCAGACTATCTTATTGGTGGAAGACTCGATACGCTTCTATTCATCTGCATTGCCACATTTGTATAAGTTTATATTGCAGCAATCGAAAGAATTTTCTCAAGAAGCTCTTAATGCTCATCAAAGAACACTGAGAATGAGAGGACGTCCGAAAATTCTGTTGGCGAGAACTTATGAGGAAGCGGAAACTCTTTATAAAAAATATCAAAACAATATGTTGGGTATTGTTTGTGATATGAGTTTTGAGAAGGAAGGAAAAAAAGATAAAATTGCCGGATACAAATTTGCAAAAATGGTCAAGGGGTTGGATAAGTATGTCCCGATTATTTTTGAATCTTCCGAACAGGCTAATGTTGTTTATGCTGAGGAGTTGAATTGTAGTTTTATCGATAAAAATTCAAAAACTTATCCTCAGGATTTACGTCGGGAAATTACAGATAATTTTGGTTTTGGGGACTTTATTATACTTAATCCTGAGACCAAAACGGAGATTATGCGTATCACTTCGTTGAAAGATTTACAGAAAAAAATTTTTTCGATTCCGGATGATTCGCTTGTTTATCATCTTTCTCGTAACCATTTTTCACGCTTTTTTTATTCACGGGCAATGTTTCCCGTGGCAGAGTTTCTGAAAGGAATCGATGTGACCGACTACAGTGATATGGATCAGGCTCGTCAGCTGATTTTTGATGCGATTGTGAGTTATCGCCGGATGAAAAACTCCGGTATTGTGGCGATTTTCCTGAAAGACCGGTTTGACGAATACTCTAATTTCGCTCGCATAGGAGATGATTCTTTGGGAGGAAAGGGGCGTGGATTGGCCTTTATGGGACAAATGGTGAAGCGCCATTCGGTTTCAATCGACCAGACTTTTAAAAATGCATCGATAAAGATACCTAAAACGGTTGTCTTATGTACGGATATCTTCGATGAGTTTATGGAAACCAACGATTTGTATAAAGTGGCTTTGGAAGATCTGCCGGATGACCAAATTCTTAAATATTTTCTCAAAGCCAGTTTGCCGAAACGCTTGATCGAGGATTTAATTGCTTTTTTTGAAGCGATTAAAACTCCGATTGCAGTTCGTTCTTCTAGTTTATTGGAAGATTCTCATTATCAGCCGTTTGCCGGGATTTACTCTACTTATATGGTTCCTAAAGTAGAAGATACATACAAAATGTTGGAAATGTTGAGTGATGCAATCAAAGGTGTTTATGCTTCTGTTTTCTATAAAGACAGCAAGGCTTATATGACTGCAACTCAAAATCTTATCGACCAGGAAAAGATGGCGATTGTGCTTCAGGAAGTTGTGGGACAAACTCATGGCACCCGGTGTTATCCGACTTTTTCGGGGGTGGCACGCTCACTGAATTTTTATCCGGTGGGTGATGAAAAACCAGAAGAAGGGATTGCCAATGTCGCTTTAGGTTTAGGTAAGTACATTGTTGATGGACATACGACTCTTCGTTTTTCTCCAAAGCATCCGAAAAATATAATTCAAACCAGTTCTTTGGAAATCGCATTGAAAGATACACAAACACGTTTTTATGCGCTTGACATGAATATGTTGACAGATGATGACATGTTTTCAACCGATGATGCGTTTAATCTTTTGAAACTTCCTGTAAAAGAGGCTGATGCGGATGGCTCATTGAAATATATATCATCGACCTACGATCATTATGATCAGGTGCTGATGGACGGTTATTATCCCGGTCCTAACCGGAAGGTGATTACCTTTTCCGGAGTCCTTCAACACGATGTTTTTCCATTGGCTGAAGTATTGAGCTATGTCCTGAAATTGGGACAAAAGGAGATGGGACGCCCGATTGAGATTGAGTTTGCCGTCAACCTGGATGAACAGCCGGATGGAAAAGTGGAGGGAACTTTTTTCCTGCTTCAGATACGTCCGATTGTGGATAGTAAGGAAATGATGGACGAAGACCTCAGGGAAGTCGCTGAAGATGATTGTATCCTGTATTCGAAACATGCTCTGGGGCATGGAATTACTAATGATGTTTTTGATATTGTTTATGTGAAAACTGAAAATTTTTCTGCTTCTAATAATCAGAATATTGCATACGAGATTGAGAAGATAAATAAACAATTTGTGGCTTCAGGGCAGAATTATGTTCTGGTAGGACCAGGACGGTGGGGAACCAGCGATCCATGGTTAGGTATCCCTGTTAAATGGCCCCATATTTCAAATGCTCGTGTCATTGTGGAAGCCGGATTGGAAAATTATCGTATCGAACCGAGCCAGGGAACTCACTTTTTCCAGAACCTGACCTCTTTTGGAGTGGGTTATTTCACAGTTAATCCGTTTATTCAAGGCGAAGTAATTTTAGACGTGGAATATTTGAAT
>JAVBUX010000150.1:0-20813 GCA_031554915.1 Bacteroidales bacterium
ATTTTGCAATAGTAATTTACTTAAAATCAAATACAAAGGTATGAAAAATACTTATAAAGATTATTTTGGAAAGAATAAAATCTATTCGATCTTAATAGCCTTATTTTCTGTCCTTGCAATAGGACAAGTTCAGGCTCAGACAAGAGTAGTGACAGGTTTTGTTAAGGATACTTCCGGGGAAGTTATTCCTGGTGCGAGTATTAGCATAAAAGGTGCAAGCGGAGGTTCCGTTACGAATGTTGAAGGTAAATTTTCTTTGGATGTTCGAGGTAACGATGTAATAATAATATCTTATATAGGATATATTACACAAGAAATTGATATAAAAGGAAAAAACCAGGTGGACGTTGTCCTGGTAGAAGATACAAAACTTTTGGATGAAGTTGTGGTAATCGGTTATGGTACTGTGAAAAAGAAAGATTTTACAGGAGCTGTAAGTTCATTGAAAATAGAAGATTCTCCTATTGCGCAAGTTCCGAATATGAATGCTCTGGAATCTTTGAAAGGAAGTGTTTCCGGCTTGAATATCGGTGCAACGAATGAAGCAGGAGGAACTCCAAGTATATTGATACGTGGACAGAATTCAATCAGTGGTTCAAATAGCCCGTTGATCGTTCTTGACGGTGTTGTTTACTTAGGAAGTATCCGGGATATCAATCCGAATGATATTGCAACAATCGACGTTTTGAAAGATGCTACATCTGCTGCTGCTTATGGATCTCGGTCTGCCAACGGAGTAATTGCAATTACTACAAAGAAAGGTACATCAGACAAACCGGTAATCACATTTAATGCAAACCTGGCAGCTCAAACTTGGCAAAATATGCCTGAAGTGATGAATGGCGAACAGTGGTTTGCTTCGGTAAATGCCCGTAACGGATATAAAGAAGGATCAACAAACTGGTTGAGAAGAGCAGAAGCTAAGAACATGGAGGCCGGTACTCCTACTGATTGGTTGGATGAAGCTACACGTACCGGTGCGGTACAGGATTATCAGGTTGCAATATCAGGAGCAGGTTCTAAGGTTAATTACTATTTGTCGGCTGCATATTCAGATAATAAGGGTATTGTGGTTGGTGATGATTTCAGCCGTATATCATTGTTAGGAAAACTAAGAACAGATATAACCAGTTGGTTGGAAGCTGGTGTTGATGCAGCTTATGCAAAAGCGGATTATTCCGGTTATGCTGCCAATATAAAGGAAGCGCTTCAAATGTCTCCTTATGGACAACAATACAGGGATGTTGAAAATAAATTATTGGAAAAATATCCGGCAGTACAATCAAATGTGAATCCTTTGTGGGGCGTTGATGATGATACGAGAACAAATACAGATATTCGTAATAACTATCGTTTGGGTGCTAATGTGTTGGTTAAAGCGCCATGGGTTAAGGGTTTGACCTATCGTTTTAATTATATGCTTAACTGGGAGCAATCAACGTCAAGAAGTTTTACAACAGAGCGTTTTTCTGTGAAAGAAGGAGAATACGATGATATGAGCCGCTATACACCTGCTGCTTACGAATCATTGCTTAGTACGGCTAGTGGTAGTGTAGGAAATACAATTATCAGTAGTTATGTGATGGATAATATCTTGAATTATTCAAATAATTTTGGCAAGCACGTTGTAGATGCAACTTTTGTTGCTACTCGCGATTTGCGTGAACAGGAAGGTACTACATCCACAGGTAAAGATTTTGCAACCAATGGTAATACTTCATTGGGTGTTTTTGGTTTGAATAAGGCAACAACACAGACAGTTAATCAAAGTAATAACAGAAGAGCCAATATTGGTTATCTGGGTCGTTTAAGTTATTCTTACGATAACAGATACTATGCTACGGCTTCTTATCGTCGTGATGGAGCTTCTGTTTTTGGAGCAAATAACAAATGGGGTAATTTTGGTGCTGTGGGTTTTGCCTGGAGAATCTCCGAAGAAAGTTTCTTGAAACCGGTGGATTTTCTGAATAACTTAAAGTTAAAAGTATCATGGGGACAAAACGGTAACCAGGGTATAGATCCTTATGGAACGCTTTCTACAATAGCTAACGGCCAGTCCGGAGGTATCAGATACCAGTTCAGCAATACTAGAGATAAAATTTATTATGGTTTGTATCAAAATGCGCTGGGTAACAGTAATTTAGGATGGGAAAGCACAGAGGCTCTGAACTTCGGTTTTGAATCATCCTTTTTCAAAGGACGCTTGAATCTGGATGTAGATGCTTATACTTCTAAAACAACAGACCAATTGTTTACAAGAAGTATTCCAGTGATGTCAGGTTTTAAAACGATCAAAACATCTATGGGACAGGTTGATAATAAAGGTATTGAAATAACATTACGTACAGTTAATATTGAAAATAAAGATTTTAACTGGACTTCAGCTCTTACATTCTGGAAAAACTCAAATAAATTATCTAAGTTGTATGGCGATGATTTGGATGGTGATGGACGTGAAGATGATGATATTGCTAACTCATTGTTTATTGGTAAGTCTCTTGGCGCAATATATGGATATAAACAAATCGGGATTGTTCAGGAAGATGATACAGAATATATGAAACTGACAGGAGCAAAAGCTGGCGCACCTAAATATGAGGATATCGATGGAACTCCTGGTATTTCAGCTACCGACCGACAAATATTAGGTTATAGTAAAGATAATTTCAGATTAAGTTTCAGTAATACAGTGAGCTATAAAAACTTTGAATTGTATGCAATGCTAACAGGAACTTTTGGTGGAAACAATTATTATTTGAAAGCCAATCAGGGAGCCTATCAGACTGTTACTGGACGTTTTGCTGATAACGGTATTTACATCAACCACTGGACTCCGGAAAATAGGAGCAATACCACTCCAGGTATCACTTTCTCAGGTGACGGCGGACGTTTCTTAGGTTTACAAAGCCGTGAGTATATCAGGTTGCAGGATATAACGCTTTCTTATACTTTCAAACAACCTTGGATCCAAAAAGCTCTTATTCGTTCATTGAAGGTATTCTGTTCTGCAAAAAACCTTATGACAATCACAGATTGGGAAGGAGGAGATCCGGAAACAGGTGCAACTGTATGGGAGAACACTTTCCCTGTCGCAACAACATTTTCATTTGGTGCAAATATTAGTTTCTAATTTCATCTATAATAAGAAGTTATCATGAAAAATTTAAAAATATATCGAGTTTTACTCATCTCTTTGTGTATATCTTTATGGGGATGCGATGATGAAGCGTTTTTGAAGGAAACTCCGGAAACCTTTTATACCGTTGAAAATGCTTTTTCTACGGCAGGACAAGTAGATCAGGCGCTTATTGCAGCATATAGCCAGATCAGAGACCTTGTGGCTAATCCGAGTAACGAATCCTGGATAGGTACTCTTCGCTTTAACGGAACGGATATGTACGACGTAGCTAATATCCGTAAAGGAAATACTTTCAATGATTATGGTGTTATGAATCCTAATCATGGAAACTTTTATAATGCGTATAGTACTTTCTATCAGCTAATTGCTAAGATGAACCTGGCTATAGAATCGGCAAGTCTGCCTAATATCAGTTGGGGCAGTGAGAAAGACAAGGCGTATGCAATCGCTCAGGCTAAATTTTTCCGTGCATTCGGCTATAGAAACTTAGGCGAATTGTTTGGTGGTGTACCTTTGGTTTCGGAAGTGATTTCAACTCCACGTTACGATTTCAAACGTTCAACAAGAGTGGAAACTTACCAGTTTGCAATCGCTGATTTGGAAAGTTCTTATATGGATCTGCCAGAAACAACGGTTGCCGGTGGACGTATTGTAAGAGGTGCTGCACAGCATTATTTGAGCGAATTGTATCTTGCAAAAGGGACTCAATTGGAAATGGATGGCAAAACTACAGATGCAAAAGCGGCTTATGCTAAATCGATCGAATATGCTAATGCTGTAATCAACGGAAGTACTTATTTGTTAATGACTTCACGGTTCGGAACAAGAAAAGATCAGAACCCAATCTTCTATTACGATACGGCACAGAAAATGTCTTATGAGACTGTGATCGGTGTTACTCCTGGAAATGTTTATTGGGACTTGTTCCAAGAAGGTAATGTCAACTATCAGGACGGAAATAAGGAGTGTATATGGGCTTTACAAATAGATTTTACGGCTTATAAAGCTGAAGATGGAAAATCGAAGCTTCCTTACGCAGGATTTTATGGACCTGTATTCCGAGATGGAGCAAAAGATCATTTGCAAGGTATGTTGGAAGATGTGGGTGGTCGTGGCGTATCTTTCCTGATGCCTACTATGTACACACGTGATGTTATTTATGACGGAAAATGGGGTAACGATATGCGTAACTCAGAGGCTGTTTTCCGTCGTATATTCTTAGGAAATAAAACAACATCAAAGTATTATGGAAAACCTGTTCCATGGGCTGATATATATACTACTGAAAACTTCAGAAGCTTATGTTATCCGATTTCCTGTAAAATTGCTACAGATAAATTTACCGGTGTTGATGTAGGAGAAAACCGTAGTAATTTGTTTAGAGATGAATACGTAATCCGCCTTCCGGAGACTATTTTACTCAGGGCTGAAGCAAAAATGAGAAATGGAGATGCGGCAGGAGCTGCGGCCGATATCAATATTTTAAGAACCCGGGCTAATTGCGAATACAAGGTTACTGCTGCGGATGTTAATGTAGATCTTATTCTTGATGAACGTGCACGTGAATTGGTTTATGAAGAATGGCGATGGAATACATTGCTGCGTATGGGAGGAACTGTTGCAACAGATCGTATCAAGAAATATGCTTTTTGGGATGTAGCAAGAACAACACTGACTTTCGACTACAATTTGTGGCCTATTCCGCAAACCGTAATTGATACGAATAAAGATGTGCCAATCGAACAAAATCCGGGTTGGACTAACAGATAACTATTAAATAAAATAAACGTGAGGGATATTACGGTAACCTCACGTTTATTTATACTTTTGTAATGATGCAATTCCAAACGAAATTGTGTGCTTAACTTTAATTATACCAGAAATATGAGGAATCGGGTTTATCTATTATTGTGTTTAGTTTTATTTTTTATTTCAAAAGGGGAAATAGTATATGTAGCGGAGTCTCATGGAATAGTGCCGAAACCTGTTTCTGTCGAATATAAAGACGGAATATTTAAACTTACCTCAAAAACAAAAATATATATCCTTGATAAGGATGCAAAATTGAAATTTTCTTCGTCTTTTTTTAATTCTCTCATCAAGAGTTCTCTTGATAAAGAGTTGGAGATTGTCGTTTCAAAAACGTCTAAAAAAGAAGCGATTAATGTGTCTCTGAACCGTTCTATGAAAGAAGAAGCCTATCGGTTGGAAATATTATCCGATCGGATTGAAATTGAAGGAGGATCTCCCAAAGGAGTGTTTTATGCCTTCCAGTCACTACGCCAACTATTGCCTGCAGATGTTTTATATGGGCAACAAACCGATGTAATTGAACTTCCCCAGCTAAAAATAACGGATGCGCCTTATTTCTCATACCGGGGAACGATGCTGGATGTTGGCCGCTATTTTTTTGATGTTGATAAGATCAAAGAGTTTATCGATCTCCTTGCCATGCATAAAATCAATGTTTTTCACTGGCATTTGACCGAGGATTATGGTTGGAGGATCGAAATTAAGAAATATCCCAATCTGACAAAGGTTGGCTCGATAAGAGAAAAAAGCCTGTTGTATTTGGAAAGAGGCAAGCCGTTTGTGTTTGATAATACACCACATGGTGGGTTTTATACTCAGGAAGAAGTAAAAGATATCGTAAAATATGCTTCCGAGCGTTTTATTACAATTATTCCGGAAATTGAGTTGCCGGGACATGCAACGGCAGCATTGGCTTCTTATCCTTATCTGGGTTGTAAGGGCAAAGACTACAAGGTTGAAACTATGTGGAGGGTTACGGATGAGGCTTTTTGTCCGGGAAAGGAAAGTACTTTTGAATTTCTCGATAATGTATTCTCCGAAATCGTATCCTTGTTTCCTTCAGAATATATTCATATCGGAGGAGATGAATGCCGCAAAGGGCGTTGGAAGGAGTGTCCTATGTGCCAGAAACGGGTTAAAGATGAAAATCTGAAGGATGAATTGGAGTTGCAAAGTTATTTTGTTAAACGGGTTGAAAAAATTCTGCAGTCAAAAGGCAGGAAGATTATCGGTTGGGACGAAATTTTGGAAGGAGGAGTTTCTCAAACGGCAACTGTTATGTCCTGGAGGGGCGTAAAAGGTGGTGTAGAGGCTGCAAAGAAAGGAAATCATGTGATAATGGCTCCTTCTACCTTTTGTTATCTTGATTTTTATCAAACAAAGGATAGGAAAGGTGAACCTCTGTCCATTGGAGAATACCTTCCGATAGATTCGGTTTACTCTTTTGATCCGTTCAACGGATTGACAAAAGCAGAAGCCGGGTATATCATGGGCGTGCAGGCCAATATCTGGACGGCATTCATGAGTACAACCGATGTTGTGTATTATATGGCCTTACCCCGTCTGGCTGCAGTAGCGGAGGTAGCCTGGTCTTATAAAAATCCGGCTCTGGATTATCCTGATTTCAAAAAGCGGATGGAAGGTTTCAGAACCCTGTATGATGTGAAATCACTTCCGTATGCAAAATATATGTTTGAAGATGCGATTCATTCGACTCCGGAATTTTCCGTATATCAGTTAAAATGTGAACAAGAAGTCAATCCGGTAGTTGTCGGAACGAAAACGCCACGATTTAGCTGGTTGATAAATTCGGAAAAAAGAGGATTTGAACAATCAGCATATCAGATATTGGTAGCTGATTGTCCTCAGAAACTGGCAGAAGGAATCGGAAATATATGGAATAGTGGGAAAGTCGAAACATCAGAATCGGTATTGGTTCCATACAAAGGTCCGGAATTGGTGACGCAGAAAAAATATTTTTGGAAAGTTCAGGTTTGGGATAAATCAGGAATTTTATCAAACTGGAGCGCTATCAACCATTTTTCTGTTGGATTACAGTCTGAAAGTGACTGGGGATCAGCCAAATGGATTGCTTTTGAGCCTGATAGAAAAGATGAGATCATTCCGGTTGGTATAACTGGAGGTACAATCACAAAACGATTCGGAGATAAGAAAACAGGTATGTACTCTCTTCCTTTATTCCGTAAAGAATTTACGTTAAAAAAGCCTCTGAAACGTGCAACCGCTTATGTCTCAGGGCTTGGTCATTTCGATTTGTTCCTGAACAATAAAAAAGTGGAGGATCATTTCCTCGATCCGGGTTGGACAAAATATGATAAGTCGGCGTTGTATGTGGCTTTTGACGTCTCCGAGCAGCTAATCCAGGGAAAGAATGCATTGGGAGTGATGCTGGGAAATGGTTTCTATAATATACCGAGAGAACGTTATCTTAAAATGCTGACTTCTTATGGCGCACCTAAAATGATCTTCAAAATGCAGTTGGAATATACCGATGGTAGTGTTGAAGATATTGTTTCCGATCAAAGCTGGAAAACGGCTGCGGGGCCTGTTACATTCAGTAGTATTTACGGAGGAGAGGATTATGATGCCGGTTTAGTCCAGGAGGGCTGGTTAAAAGCCGGATTTGATGATAAAACCTGGAAACAATCACTTTTATCTGACAGGACTACCATTTTGAGTTTACAACAATCTCCTCCCTTAGTAGTAAGGGAATATTTGCCTACAGTAAGAGTCTTTCAATCAAAGACAGGGAATTGGGTATATGATTTAGGACAGAATTTCTCAGGAATCATCCGTATTCAGACGAAAAATGGAGCAAAGAAAGCCGTTAAATTTTATCCGGCAGAACTCTTGAATCCGGATAGTACGATTAATCAGAGCGCTTCGGGCCGCCCGTTTTATTTTACTTATACAGCAAAAGGAAATGATACGGAAGAATGGCAACCGCAGTTTACATACTATGGATTCCGTTATGTACAATTGGATGGAGCTGTACCTGCGGGTAAGCCTAATCCGAAAAATTTGCCTGAAATAGTCGGGCTTACAGGATTACATACCTGTAGTTCTTCTGAAGAGATAGGAACATTTACCTGTTCAAATGAAATGTTCAATGACATATATAAACTCATAGACTGGTCGGTACGGAGTAATCTGGCCAGTGTCTTGACAGACTGTCCGCATCGTGAAAAATTAGGATGGCTGGAAGTTGCTCATCTTATGTATTATTCTATTCAATACCGTTACGATGTAGGTCGCTTTTATAGTAAAATAATGGCGGATATGAGATCAACTCAGGCTGCAAACGGACAAATTCCAACTACAGCACCTGAATTGGTCGAATTTTCACAAGGATTCAAAGATACACCGGAGTGGGGTAGTGCATTTATCATTATACCCTGGTATGTGTATCAGACTTATGGAGATAAACAACTTATGACGGAGTATTACTCTGATATGCAGCGGTATGTCGATTATTTGTCTTCCAAAGCATCCGATAATATTGTGGCGTATGGCTTGGGCGACTGGTTCGATATTGGCCCTAATCCTCCCGGAGAATCACAACTGACATCCAATGGAGTAACGGCAACTGCTATTTATTTCTATAATGTTACGATAATGCAGAAAATTGCAAGTCTTTTAGGTAAAAAAGAGGATGTTTTGCGCTATTCATCCTTGGCGAAGGACATAAAGCAAAGTTTTAACAATACTTTCTGGAACAAAACGACTCAGCAGTATGACAAAAACAGCCAGGCTGTTAATGCGATTGTGCTTTACATGGGACTGGCCGATCAGGAAAACAAGGCAAAAGTATTTGAAAACCTGATTGGAGATATCCGTAACCGGAATAATGCCCTCACTGCCGGAGATGTTGGGTACCGTTATGTTCTTCGCACCCTGGAAGCGAACGATGCTTCTGACGTTATTTATGATATGAATAGTAAATACGATGTTCCGGGGTATGGCTGGCAATTGTCGCATGGAGCAACTTCATTGACCGAATCCTGGCAGGCGTACGGATATGTGTCAAATAATCATTGTATGTTGGGACACTTGATGGAGTGGTTGTTCAGTGGACTAGGGGGAATTCGTCAATGGGATAATTCTATTGCATATAAAGAAATAAAAATCAAGCCAGAACCGGTTGGAGATATACGTGAAGCGAACACTACGTTTAAATCTCCATACGGAGAGATTCAAAGTCACTGGAAACGGAATGCAAAATCATTTGAACAATTTGTGACTGTACCGGCTAACAGTAAGGCATTTGTTTATCTTCCGACAACTCAATTCAAAAATATTGAGGAATCCGGTTTGCCTTTGGAAAAAGTATTAGGCGCTACGATTGTCGGAATCGATGGGAAGTTTGCGGTCGTACGGATAGGTTCTGGTAGTTATCATTTTTCTGTTAAATTATAAAGTAAAAATACATATATGAAGTTGAATTACAGATCAATACAGGTGTGGTTGCTGTTGCAATTATGTGGATCTTTCTTGATGATGGCCCAAAATAAAACGGCTCCGGATGGTTTATTGACAAATTTATTGTCAAAACCTGAACTATCAGCATTGACAACAGCTGAACCAAAATTTAGTTGGATCGTGCCTGATTTAGAGGACAATGATTATCAAACGGCATATCAGATATTTGTGGCGTCATCTCCTGAATTGTTAGATAAAAATCAGCCGGATTTATGGAACAGCGGAAAAGTGATGAGTGAAAATTCGATCCATATTCGTTATGCCGGAACGCCCTTACATTCTAATTCTTCTTATTATTGGAAAGTAGTGACCTGGAATAAAAGCGGAAAAAAATCGGATGCCAGCTCTGTCCGAAAAATTAATGTTGGAGATGTTGAACGACCGAAGAACTGGCCAGGAGAGAGTCGTTGGGTACAAGTAAAGAAACCGGATGGCACTGTAATCTGGACATTTGAAGACAGGCATCCTATTTCTTATCATGCTGCGTATCCGGTCGATTCTCATCGTAAGGAAAATGGGACATGGTTTATTGATTTCAAAAAGGCAGCTTTTGCTAATGTTGCTCTGACACTCCGGTGGAATCCGAGTCCGGGAGAGAAAAGAGATACACTCATCACTGTCCGGATCGGAGAGAAGAGCATCGGTGATTCTATTGATGCAAAGCCGGGAGGTGGTGTGATCTATAATACTTTTCCTCTGAGGATCAAAGAAGGAATATCCAAATACAACATTGAATTGCCTCGTTTTAAGCCTCATTATCCTCATAGCCAGGAGCTTCCTGCTCACATGGTAGAAGTGATACCATTCCGCTTTTGCGAAGTTGTAGGAAAAGATCTTGATTTATCCCTGATCTCGGCAGAACAAATGGGACTTTATGCACAGTTCAATGAGTACGCCTCAAGTTTTTCTTCCAGTGATACGCTTCTGAATAATGTTTACAATTTGTGCCACTATTCAGTCATTGCCAACACTTTCAACGGCGACTATGCTGCAAGTCAGAGGGAAAGAATGATGTACGAAGCGGATGCTTATATCCATCAGATGGGACATTATGCTGTTGACCGGGAGTTTGCAACTGCCCGTTACAGTCTTGAAAATATGATTTACCATGCAACTTGGCCTACAGAATGGATCTCACATTCTGTCATGATGGTTTGGATGGATTATCTGCATACAGGGGATATTGATGTGATCCGGAAAAATTACAAAGATATTCAGCCTAAGTTAATGATTGCTTTAACCATGCCTAACGGTCTGATATCTACCCGGACAGGTTTGGTTACAGAAGAGTTCTGTAAATCTATTTTTCGTGAAAAAAATGCTCCGATAAAAGACATCGTTGATTGGCCCTGGGGCAGTATGTCCGGACTCAAAGGGGGGGAAACCGACGATTATCAGTTCGAAGATTATAATACAGTTGTCAATGCTTTTCATTATCATACTTTGGTATTGATGGAAAAAATGGCCAGAGTCATCGGGCAAAAAGAGGATGCGGAATCATATTCAAAAAGAGCCAAAGCTTTTTATAAAAAATTCCAGGAATATTTTTTTGATAAAGAAAGAGGTATTTATGTAGATGGAGTGGGTACTAAACATGCTTCTTTGCATGCTAATCTATACCCTCTGACTTTCGGGCTCGTTCCTGAATCCCAGAAAGAAAGTGTTCTGAAGTACATTAAAACAAAGGATATGGCATGTGGAGTGTATAGTGCTAATTACCTTTTGGAAGGTCTGTATGATGCGGGAGAGTCTGACTATGCAATGTCTTTGTTGATCTCTAAAAGTGACCGGAGTTGGTATAATATGATCCGCGTAGGAGCAACGATGACTACCGAAGCCTGGGATAACAAGTATAAAAGTAACAACGGATGGAGCCATGCCTGGAGTTCTTCTCCAGCGCATATTATACCTCGCAAAGTAATGGGAGTTGAACCAGTAGAACCTGGTTTCAAGCATATCAGAATAAAACCTCATCCATCGACTCTTTCATGGGCTGAAACGAAATTACCTACAATTATGGGGACTATATCGGCTAAATTTACGGTATCTCCGGGAGAATTTAAGCTTGTAGCTTCATATCCGGCTAATGTTCAGGCTGATATATATTTGCCGATATCCAAAGATGTAAAAAAATACACATTGTTACATAATGGAGAGGTAGTCAAAAAATCCAAAATAGAACAAGGATATGTTGTCATTACCTCAGTCGGCTCCGGAACCCACGCATTTGAACTGAAATATTGAATTATCGCCTTGCCACGTAGTGGCTAAATGTGCATAGCCGTGGTGGGTAAGCGATAGCGCAGCCCACTACTTATTTCAAATTGAAAGGTATGGTTAAAAGAAATATTTTGGTTGTACTTTTTGTTGCATATTCATGTTTGTTGCATGCAACAGCACCTAAAGCACCGGATAACTGCCGTATTTTAGGCTATTTTTCAAATTTAGGTATCGATACCAAGACTCCCCGGTTTAGTTGGACGATGAACGATCCTGATCGTGGAGAGCACCAAACTGCATTTGAAATTATCATATCGGACAATGAAGACGATATTAACAGAAATAATGGCTCTATTTTGTCCGGAGGAATTATCCAATCCGGAAATGCAGAATTCCTCTATAACGGAAAATCCCTTAGTAGCACCACAGGGTATTGGTGGAAGGTACGTATCTGGGATAAAGATCATCAGGTTTCTCCCTGGAGTAAAAAGAATTTTTTTCTGACAGGTTTTCTGAAAGAAACAGACTGGGATCTTGCTACGAAATGGATCAGTGCTCCACACAAACGTGCCGGATTATCGGGAGCTCAATGGATCTGGGCGGATCCTGCTTCAAAATTACAAAAGACAACTTTAAGATCTGTTCTCAAAATCCCTTCGGATAAGATTATTGTATCCGCACAAATGTCTATAACTGCTGATAGCGCTTATATATTGGATGTGAATGGTCAAAAGATTATAGAAAATAACCGTTGGAATGTGGTACAGGATCTCGATCTTAAAGATTATCTCCGATCCGGAGATAATATATTAACAGTAAAAGCTGAAAAATCGTCTTCTCCAAAACGAAAAGGAGGAGTGATAGCACGCATAGAAGTGAGATTTACGGATGGAGAACTGTTATTGTGGGTTACTAACACAAAACAGTGGACTGTTATTAATAATGGACAAACACAACCTGCAGCATTTATTGGGAACCTGGGCCGGGAACCCTGGTTTTTGAAACTATCGGATAGTTTAACCCCGAACGATTGTCCTCCTTTGTTGAGAAAATCTTTCCGGATCGATAAAGATGTGAGAGAAGCCTACTTATTTATTTCCGGATTAGGTGTGTTTGAAGCCAGTTTGAATGGTTCTAAAATAGGAAATCAGTTAATTCCTCCGGCTTGGACCGATTATGATAAAACGGTTAACTACGTCACTTTCGATGTTTCTGAGATGCTGAAAAAAGGAGAAAACGTCCTTGGTGTGATGTTGGGCAATGCCTGGTTCGATTATCAGACCCAATCGTTGGTAAAACGCCATGGATTGGGCGAGACGGCTCCACATATCCGGAATTATGGGATTATGCGTTTGAAGTCACAACTGAATATCCGTTATAAAGATGGAACTTCATCGATAGTGACTTCCGATCCGACTTGGAAAACTTCGCAAAGTCCTTATACTCTTGCTTATGTATTCGGTTCGGAGGACTACGATGCCCGCATGGAACAAAATGGCTGGAATACAAAAGACTTTTCGGATAAATCATGGGAAAATGCCCAGATCATTGAATCTCCATCAGGTATATTAGAATCGCAAAAAGTTCCTCCTGTCATAGAAAAAGCTGTTTATCGCACAATTACAAAAACAAATCCGGCTCCGGGAGTTCAGGTATTTGATATAGGGAAAAACATAAATGGCCAGTATGAGATTAAAGTGAGTGGTCCGGCAGGCTCTTCTATCAAAATTATTCCTGGAGAAGTGCTGGAAAACGGACGCGTAAAACCAATTGTTCATAAATTTCCCACCTATTCTGTTTATACACTCAAAGGAAAAGGTATTGAAACCTGTCGCCTGACATTTTCTACAGCAGGTTTCAGATATATAGAGATCAGTGAAGTGGTAACCAGAAAAGATCAGAAAGATAAACCAGACATCCACGAGGTAATAGGTCATTCTGCTTATTCAGCAGCGAAAGAAACTGGGAATTTTAAAACATCTGATGTGCGATATAACCAGATCTATGATATGATTTTGCGAACTCTTCAGAATAATCTGGTAACTATTCATACAGATTGTCCTACTTACGAAAAATTAGGATGGCTGGAAGTTTTGGCAAACACAGCTCCTTCCTATGCTTACCTTTTTGATATGCAATCTCTTTGGACAGGAACATCGGAAAATATAAAAGATGGACAACGGTCAAGTGGTCTGGTTCCCAATATAATTCCTGATTATACGCATGGAGTGGGGGATTATGATGATTCTCCTGCTTGGGGGGCTGCAACAATGGTAATTCCATGGTTGCAATATACCCTATATCGTGATACACTGTCGCTTGTGAATAACTATCAGGTGATGAAGGATTACCTGGTTTATTTAGTCAGTCGTGAGGACAACCGGGGTGTAATTACCCATGGATTGGGAGATTGGATGGCTCCTGCAGGAAATTACAGGGAGAATGTAGAAAGCGCTATTTATGTCTGGCTGACTCGTTTGATGCGGGATATCGCACAGGTATTGGGTAAAGAGGATGATTCTCATTTTTATTCCTGCGAATTTGACCGGGTAAAAAATTCGTACAATAAGGTGTTTTTTGATGATTTATCTAATGCTTATCTTCCTTATGTTCAGGTAAATCAGGTTCTTCCATTAGCTTTTGGCATTGTTGCCGATAATAACCGGGAATTCGTTTTTCAATCTTTGTTGAACGTGATTGAAAATCCAGGAGATGCAACCGGGAAATTTGATCTTTTTGGTAATATACTACCATTTCATATTACCGTTGGAGATGTCGGGGCAACTTATTTGTGGCGTGTCTTAGGAAATGGTAATCAATCTTCTTTGGTGGAGAAAATGATTCTGCAACCGGATGAACCAAGTTATTACAATTTTGTATTGAATGGCATGAGTACCATGCCTGAACATTGGGTGATTAAAGAATCCCGCTCAATGAATCATGATATGTATGCCGGAATTATGGAGTGGTTTTACAGTTCGGTTGGAGGCATCAAATGTCATACGCCTGGTTACAAAAGTTTTATTTTAAAACCCGCATTTGACTTGAAACTAAAGAATGTGGACTGTGAATATCTTTCTCTCCAAGGCAAAATAGCTTCAAACTGGTATAAGAACGAAGATAAAGTTTATTGGAAAATAGTTATCCCGGCAAATACTAAAGCCCTGGTTTATTTGCCTTTAAAAAAGAATATAAAAGAAAATAGAAAAAATATAGACCAAACAACTGAAATAAAATTCATAAGAGAAGAGGATGGTTTTGCCATCTATGAATTCGGCTCAGGATGTTATAATCTTTCATTTTTTCGGTAATTCAAAATGAACATTATTCTTTTACCGGTTCGGCTTGAGCGGAAACTTCCTCAAATTCTAGCCTTTTTATCAATTTCGCTTCGTCAAAATGAAAGAATAACAATACTTTCTCCCCATCACGGGTTTTATTATTATATGTTTCCAATAGTTCAAAATCATATTGATCTTGATATTTTGCCAGAACTTTCTGAAAACTATCTTTACCTACGAGGAAATAACCTTGTTTTGGTTTTTCTTTCTCAAAATTCAGGAAATTATTGCCCAAGTAAAAGTTCATTGCATACATGTTATTGTATTCCAGTAGGTTGTTCATGACATATACCGGGTGAGCAACCAGGTCATGATCCATTTTAAGCTTTTCTGCAAAAGGTTTTACACTGATTCCATCTTTGTATGCCGGCAAAAATATTCCGTCGGCTACGAGATTGATCGTGAAATAAACCCCGATAGCAGCAAATAAAAGCTTCACGTTGTTCTTCTTACGTAATTGATAGAACACTATATATAGTGAGAATATTAAAGCACAAATTAAAATCAGATACAATATATTCGGACTATCGAGTGAACCCCAGATACTGGTAACATCATTTAATGTTTTGGGATGGTTGGTAAAATGGCTTATCAATTCTACCGGATCTACAAAATGAGTGACAACCGTTGTCAGGCAGAACAAAGCTACCAAGATACCTAATACACTGATAAATATGCTAAAAATTCGGTTTACGATAGGGCGGTATTCCACGATATAAAGCGCAAATTGAGCAATAAATAAGGCTATGAATGGATAAGCCGGCATCAGATAAACACTTCGCTTACTTGTTGGGATACAGTAAAATAGAATAATTACAATGGCTGCTACAAGAGAAAAAATCTTTACTTTTTCCATTGAAAGCATTTTATTCCATATTGTCTTGAATCCTGGTATTTTAAATGAATAATTGATTGTAAAAAGTGATATAAAGAGCAAAATAGTCCAGGGAATAAATCCGCTTAATAAAGTAATGAAGTTGTACCAGAAAGGCTCTTCATGCCCTAATTCGTATGAGATACTTAGGTTGTTGCTTCCCAGGAAGCGCCCGAAATTCTCAGCCCAGATAAGATCAAGAAATTCTTGCCCTCCAGATTTGTAGGCAAAGAAATACCAGATACCGGGTAGTATCATGGCACAGAGAGCTACTAGAGTTAACTGTCCTGCGATTTTCCAGAAATTGTATTTCAAAATTAAGAGATATACTCCGAAAACGAGCAGGGGGAGGATGATACCCACAGGGCCTTTACTCAAAGCTGCCAATCCCAAAAGTATTGGAATAATAGGAGGCAGACCGGTTACTTTCTCCCGGACTTCCCATTTGTAAAGACATAGTAGTCCTGTCAGAATGAAGAATGTGAGTACCATATCTACCCTGGCAGTCATGGCGGCACGATGTAATTCAAAACAGGTAATCAAAATTGTACACGCGAGAAATGTTTCAGTGAATTTGAGCTTTCGTCCGAAAAGGAAGAAACTGACTATGATTATTCCAAGAAAAGCGAGAGCAGAAGGTAGGCGGGATGTAAATGGTGTGACTTCGCCCTGAGGCAATGAGAACGTGGCCATTAACCAGTGTGTGAGAGGAGGTTTGTATGCCGGTTCATCAGCGTATGTCTGAGGATATACCCAATTATTTTCTTTAATCATAGAAAGGGCAACGGAAGCCTCTCTAGGTTCACCTTTGGTATAAAAATCGCCTATGCCGATCCAGCATACAACACTGACGATTGTAAGTAGGATAAGACAAATCAGGGGTCTTTGCAGATATAAGTATTGTAAAGTTCTTGTTCTCATAATTGTATAATATCTATCTGACAAATATAACGTTTTTTACGAAAATAAGATGCCGGTAATTAATAATAAACCGAAAATAATAGTATTTAGAGAGCTACGTCCCAGTATTTTGTTTAATTCTTTTCCTTTATTAATCCTGCACATCTCTTTCCATGTCAGGAGGTGAGGAATTAAATAGAGAATAGGCAACAGAGCTGCATACTTCATATCGTAGAGGAAGAAAAACAGGCAGATACCAATAGCAAGGATCCCATTAAAAAGGTAAAACCATTTTCCGAAAACAGCTCCGAATAGTACAATAGTTGTATTTTTTCCAGCTCGTCTGTCTTGTTCCCTGTCGCGAAAATTATTTGCAACCAGAATGTTTGCGATAACAAAACCAACAGCCAGTCCGCAAAGGGTCAGAGGGGTGGTCCAGTCCAAAGTCTGGACATAATAAGTGAATCCGACTGGGATAATCCCATAGAAAAGAACAACGCAAATATCACCCAGTCCATTAGAGGCCAGAGGGTAGGGACCTGCTGAATAGGCAAATGCTCCGATACTGACAGCGATACCAACCCATAAAATATCCCAACCGGCATAATGGATCAGGACGCAGCCCAGTAAACACGCCAATGCTATAAGCATTACAGAGGCTTTGAGCATTGCTTGGGGTCTGATCCATCCTTTAGATACGGCACGGTCAGGTCCTAATCGGTCATTTTGGTCGCTACCATTTTTATGATCGAAATAATCATTGAAAAAATTAGAAACGATTTGGGAGATCAGCGCAAATAAAAAACAAATTATGCTTGGAACCCATTTGAAAGCACCTGTGTGGTAAGCCAGTGTAACTCCGATGAAAACAGGAATTACAGATGCCGGAAGTGTTTTAGGACGAGCAGCAAGTATCCAATATTTGAGTTGGATTGTATTCATCCTACAAAAGTAGTTATTTTAATTGAGAATTGAGAATTCTTGTGTTATCACCTTCTTTGAGAGTCAGATCTTTAATTTTTTTTACACCTTTTCCTTTTAGTTCGAAAGAATTCAATGCCAGTTCCCCATGTAATACTTGTAATATGGTGTGGGATTCTGATATTTTGCAAGTTCCCCAGGCGTATCCATTGCTCCAGAAGTAAGTACCGGGATTGGATGTGAAAGACATACTTTTGTTTACACCCGAATAATGAAAATCGCTGAAGGCCAATATTGCAGCCCAACTGGCCATGCTACGGGCGTAATGTTGCCCGCATTCCGGCTCACTGAATGGATTCCGCTTAGCTCCGTCAAAACGGTTACGGATGGATTGAATACATTTAAGTCCGTTGTCAGTCATTTCTTCGTACAACATACCGACGGCTGCTGTGTATTCAAAGCCTGTCATAGCCTCGCTGAAGTAGGGGAATGGGACTTTGAGTCGCCCTTTGGGCCAGCTGGCCATTAATAATCCGGCTTCGTTACCCAGGACAAAAGAACGCATGTTATTGAAATGATTTGAAAAATCAGGTTGGTAGTTGTATTTCATAATACTAGCCAGGGTGGTGTGAATATTCTCCGGTTTTACCAGATAACCCAGGCCGCAGATATGTGCCATGTATTGTCCGACTAACTGATCTGCAAGGCATCCTTTATGAAGTTGATAATCAGGTGCTTTCTCCGGATTTTTATCCAGATCCAGAAAATTGCATGTATGTGGGTCAGTAACCTTTTGCTCATAATATTCTCCGTTGAACAGATTATTATCAATCCACTTGCTTCCTTTTTCATAAAGATCATTACATTTTTTTGCAAATACTTTATCTTTCATGAATTTAGCCATTTCTTCTCCAGCTTTCAAAGCACCGAGGTACCACAGTCCTATTTGTGGATTAGGTCCGAAGTAATCGACGTCCATTGTGTTATGTTGGCATCCTTCCATTACTCCGTCCTGATTCCTATCCCATCCTTTTTCAATCCAGGCATAAGCCAATACTTTCTTTATCTGAGGCCAGTTATTTTTAAGGAAATTGTTATCTCCGCTCAATTGCCAATCCCTGTAAAATTTCATAATGCAGCCCATTTGTCCGTCGGCTGCAGCTTTTTTATTACCTTCGCCAAGAGGTAAGCCAGCCCTGAAAGACATTCTTCCATCTTTGCTGGTCGCATAATTGAATTCCACATCCCTCATACTACGGGATAAATCACCAAACAGGAAAGGAGTTGCCTGTTCGTAGTTCCAAACATGTGTACAGGTTCCCGAACAAGAGCCTGTTGCGTCGAATGTGCCTTCCCAACCCATAAAATGTCCGCTTGGGATACGGAATGTTGTTTGGGAACGTAATACATTCAGATTGAAAAGAGCAGCTTCTTTAATTACTTCCGGAATAGAACTTTCGGTTACGGCAGTAACAAAATCAATGGTTTTCTTTTCTAACATTCCTAATCTTGGAACTGTTTTTTCTGCTACATTCCATGCATCCTGATATGTTTTGCTATAGTAATTACCAATAATAGTTTTATCGTGTTCAGGATATTCCCAGCTGACCCATCCCAGACGATTTGGAAAATTCCATGTCAAAAAAAATGAAATTGTTTTTTTACTTCGGGGGGGGATTGTTTGTTTAATGGCCAGAGATGCCATAGGGTCGTAGTCCGCAAGTTTTTCTTTTTCAGTCAGTTGTCCGTCTTCGCTAAAATCATCCCAAAAGTCAAGTACGGCATTCGACCAGTTATTCTGTGTTGAAGAAGTACGGTAACTGACACCACTAGCTTCATTTGTAGTCAGGGCAATTGTTCCCCATGCAGCATTTTTTTTATTGATGCTATCGGAGTACATGAAAATACCCTGGAAATTATCACTTTTTCTAAATTGGTTGATGTTGTTTTTTGTTCCGTATGGGAAGATATCGCTATTCCATCCCACATAATATTTAGAACCGTCCTGACCAACAAAGTTCCGTATTGATCCGGATATTGAGATTTCCACGGGGATATTCTCCAGATTTTCCACTTCGTAAGAGAGAATGGCGATTGGAATTCCACTGTCATCCGAATTCCCGGGAATCAATGGATTGAAACCTTTTATTTTGACTTTTACAGGGAGGTGGTTGTCCGACAGATTAACTTGTCCGAAAGGATAGGCTGCATCGAAAGACGCTGTTTCGAAACGAGGTAGTCCGTGATGATTCACCGGTCGTCCTTCCGCCTGATTGTATTCGTATGGATACAAGGGTCCAATCAAAGCTTTTGTAACAGCCGGTTTTCCCTGAGGTTTTATCCAGATGGCAAAGAAAGGAGCGTCATTTCCTCTGACAGTGGTGTTGTATCCAACAGCCGGTTTATTCATGATTTCCCAATCCCGCAACTCGCCACGTCCTCCCAGGCTGACTACTCCAGTCCCGATTCCTCCAAGAGGTAGGGCTATATTGTATAAGTGTTCACTATCGTATGATTTCAATACCGGCCATTCCGTGGGTTTCCATTGGGCAAACAAAATTTGCAGATTCAGGAATAGCAGTAAAACCGGAATTGAAACTTTCTTCATACAAATTATTTTTTCAGTTGTTCTTCAATCATGTTTTTAAGAGAAGGACTACTAGGTCTGGGTGCATTATCACTTGCGATTTTACCGCTTTTTCCGAAGACCATAAAGCGGGGTATTCCTTTGATGTTGTATAATTTAGCGACATCACTGTTCAATCCATTCCCTCCAAACAGTTGTACGCCTGTCAGTTCCTCTTTTTTGATAAAATTAATCCATTTTTCTTTATCTTTTACCTCATCCAGAGAGATACTCAGGAATACAACATTTTTATCGTGATACTCTTTTTCCAGGGCTTTTAAAGAAGGGATTTCCTTACGGCAAGGACCGCACCATGTAGCCCAAACATCGACGACCACTACTTTTCCTTTGAAATCGGATACAGATATTTTCTTTCCGTTGACATCTGTTCCCGAAAAATCCAGTGTATTCAACCCTGAATCACCCTGGTTCAGCCTGGCGGCAAGGTCGTTCATCCGGTTTTTCTGATCAGAAGTAATA
>JAVBUX010000135.1:0-4651 GCA_031554915.1 Bacteroidales bacterium
GTTCAAAACCTGTTCGGCAAAGGTGTGATGTCTGCTCAAAAACGGGATGAAGCCGAAGCGAACTACAAAGCAATGGCTGCTACGGAAAAAGCGGCACAGCTACAATATGAGATGGCCGTAAACGGTGCTGAAAAAGAAGATAAGAATGCAGCTTCAGCTTTAGTCGATCGAGCTAAAGGCGCCGTAGCAGAAGTCGAATCATACATAAAAGAAACCGTTCTTCTCTCTCCTATTGATGGGGAGGTTTCGGAAATATTCCCTCAAAGAGGAGAATTGGTTGGAACCGGGGCTCCTATCATGAATATTCGGGACAAAAGCGAAACCTGGGTATTGTTCAATGTCCGGGAAGATATGCTGAAAAACCTCCAACCAAATTCAGAAATTACAGGATACGTCCCGGCTTTGGATAAAAAAGTTGACTTGAAAATTATCCATTTAAAAGATATGGGATCGTATGCCGTGTGGAAATCTACAAAAACGACAGGACAATACGACTTAAGAACATTTGAAGTAAAAGCAGTTCCAACAAAACCGGTAGAAGGATTATATCCCGGAATGACAATTGTAGTAAATAAATGAATTTTAACGAAAAACATATCTGGAGTTGCCTCAAGGTTGCAAAGCGGGAAGTTAAACGCCTGTTTTCAAATAAGATATACCTGTTTTTTATCTTTGGAGCGCCACTTTTCTGCTTATTTTTCTTCCTGAGTCTGATGCAAGAAGGACTACCCACTAATTTACCTCTTGCCGTAGTGGACCTGGACAACAGCACTTCTTCCAGAAACCTGATACGCCAACTGGACACTTTCGAAGGAAGTGAAATTGTTCTGAATGCCGTTGATTTTACGGAGGCTCGTGAAGCAATGCAAAGAGGAGATATCTATGGATTTTTATTGATCCCTAAAAATTTCGCAAAAGATGCAACAACAGGAAAACAACCCAAATTATCATTCTATACAAACAACTCTTACTTAATCGCAGGATCTCTGATATTCAAAGATCTGAAAACTATATCAGTATTGGCTTCTGCATCAGTAGGATTACAGACCGGACGAGCAAAAGGCTATACCGACAATCAGATTATGACGCAATTACAGCCGATTACGATAGATACTCATCCTATTGGAAATCCCTGGCTGAATTATTCCGTTTATCTCAACAACATTATTTTACCAGGGATACTTCAATTAATGATCCTATGCATTACTGTATATAGCATCGGAATTGAAATAAAGGAACGCAGTACTCGAAAATGGATAAAATCTGGAAATTACTCCATGATTACCAGCCTGATAGGAAAATTACTCCCACAAACGATTCTCTTTTTGATTTGCGGATTAATCATTTATACCATATTATATGGAAGCATGCACTTTCCATTCAATGGGAACATTTTCTCCATGCTATTGCTTCTGATCTTGTTCATCCTTGCTAACCAGGCATTTGGAATATTTATGATCGGAGTCCTTCCTTCCCTTCGCCTCGGACTCAGCTTCGCCTGCATCTGGGGAATGGTATCCTTTTCGATCTGTGGTTTTTCATTTCCGGCAACTGCTATGTACCCATCAATACAAGCTCTTGGCAATCTATTTCCACTCCGGCACTATTTTCTGATCTATATTGATCAGACTTTGAACGGAAGAGAAATGTTATTCAGTTGGGAACATTATATCGGATTAGCGGCTTTTTTAATTTTACCGTTTTTCGTTCTGAAGCCCTTGGCATTTACCATAAGGCATGTAAAATATCAACCATAAAAAATATGGGAAATATTATTAAACATTGGAAATACGAATTGACGCAGGTCTTCAAAGACGCTGGAGTAATCATCTTTTTCCTGGTAGTTCCCCTGGCCTATCCTGTGCTGTACGGAATTATATATAATCCGGAAACAGTACATGAAGTTCCAATGGTCGTAGTAGATCAATCACATACTTCCTCCTCCCGTGAATTTATCCGGAAAATGGATGCTTCCCCCGATGTAAGTATTGTATGCTGCCCGGCAAATATGGAAGATGCAATTAAAATGACAGCAGAGAAGAAGGCTTACGGCATCCTTGCCATACCTTCCGATTTTAGCAAGAATTTGCATACAGGACGGCAGACGGAAATCAAATTGTATTGCGACATGTCGTCTCTGCTTTACTACAAAGCATTCCTATTAACAACCACTGAAGTATCAATGAATATGGGAAAAGAAATTTCATTCTCTCCCATCAAATACGAGTCGGTAGCTCTATATAATCCACAAAATGGGTTTGCAAGTTTTTTACTTCCGGCAATCCTGGTTTTAGTCATACAACAAACTCTACTATTGGGTGTTGGGATGTTAGCCGGCACCCGCAGATCATCACGTTATTCCGGATCCGGGTTACCATCAACAGGAGTGATGCCCGTTATCGCAGGGAGATCATTGGCCTACCTGACAATCTATATTTTAGTGAGTTTTTGGGCATTGGTAGTTGTCCCCTACTTATTCAAACTTCCTCAAATGGGAGATCCTTTTACAATTATACTTTTTACCATCCCTTATCTACTGGCATGCATATTTTTTTCCATGTCTATATCCTGCTTCATAACAAGCCGGGAAACCCCTATGATGATCTTTGTTTTCACGTCCCTGCCACTGCTCTTTATCTCAGGAATTTCATGGCCAGGGAGTGCAATTCCTACATTCTGGGAATGGATTAGCTATATTTTTCCATCGACATTCGGTATCCGTGGATTTATTAAAATCAATACTACAGGTGCCGAATTACCGCAAATATCAGTCGAATACATCATATTATGGATACAAAGCTTCATTTTTCTGACAATTACTTATTTCCTTTATCAAAAAAAAACATTAAATTTGTCAGCAAACAGAAGGGATTATGAATAAAAAAAGTTTAGTATCCATTGTGGACTTCTCTAAAGAAGACATCCTGCGATTAATAGGAATAGCCGAGATATTTGAAGAAAATCCGAACAGGAGATTATTGGAAGGGAAGGTTTGCGCCACCCTTTTTTTTGAACCATCCACCAGGACACGGTTGAGTTTTGAAACTGCTGTCAATCGTATGGGAGGACGTATTATCGGGTTTTCGGATGCCGCGACCACCAGTTCATCAAAAGGAGAAACGCTCAAAGACACGATCATGATGGTCAGCAACTACGCAGATCTGATTATTATGAGGCATCACCTTGAAGGAGCTGCCCGTTATGCTTCGGAAGTTACCGGCATTCCAATTATCAATGCGGGAGACGGAGCCAATCAACACCCGACACAAACAATGCTGGACATTTACTCCATCTACAAAACGCAAGGGACACTCGAAAATCTGGAAATCACCATGGTCGGAGACTTGAAATACGGTCGTACAGTCCATTCGTTAATTACAGGAATGTCGCACTTCAATCCAACATTTCATTTTGTCGCACCCGAAGAACTTCGAATCCCGGACCTATACAAAACGTTCTGTGATGACAAAGGCATCAAATACTACGAATACACTGATTTCTCCGAAGAAGTGATCAATCGCTCGGATATCATCTATATGACCCGTGTTCAAAGAGAACGCTTTACCGACCTGATGGAATACGAAAAGGTAAAAAATGTATATATCCTGCGAAACCACATGTTATCCGATAGTAAAAATAATCTACGGATATTGCATCCGTTACCCCGAGTAAACGAAATTGCTTACGATGTGGATAGCAATCCTAAAGCCTACTATATCGAACAAGCAAGAAACGGGGTTTTTGCAAGACAAGCGATCATTTGTGATGTATTGGGAATTGAAATTGAATAAATTATGGTAAAGAAAAAAGAATTACAAGTAGCAGCTCTCGAAAACGGTACTGCTATCGATCATATCCCGGCCGATCAGCTATTCAAAGTTGTTTCTTTGCTAGGCATAGAACATCTAAAAACTCCGGTAACAATCGGATATAACCTGGATAGTAAAAAAATGGGAAAGAAAGGGATTATCAAGATTTCTGATAAATTTTTCGAACAAGATGAAATCAACAGGATATCCCTGATTGCTCCAACCGTAAATCTCAATATAATAATGGATTACGAGGTTGTAGAAAAAAAACAGGTTAATTTACCCGACGAATTAAGCGGAATTGTTAAATGTAATAATCCCAAATGTATTACTAATAATGAACCTATGATGACACGTTTCCAGGTTATTGACAAAGAAAACGTGACTCTAAAATGTCATTATTGCGAAGTGAAGATTAAAAAAGAAGATATCGAGCTGAAATGAAAGTGGATTGGAAACCAGGTACAATGATCTACCCTCTACCAGCAGTCTTGGTTAGTTGTGGAGTTGAACCCAGCGAATACAACCTGATTACCATCGGATGGACGGGTACTATCTGTACCAATCCGGCTATGTGCTATATTTCCGTACGACCGGAACGACATTCATACGATATTCTCAAAAAAAATATGGAATTTGTAATTAATCTCACAAACAAGGACATGGCTTACGCTACCGACTGGTGTGGCGTAAAGTCCGGGAAAGATTTCAACAAATTCGAGGAAATGAAATTAACCCCGGGGAAAGCCAGCATTGTCCAAGCGCCTATCATTGAAGAGTCTCCTTTATGCATCGAATGTAGGGTAAAAAGCATACTTCCTCTGGGAAGTCACGATATGTTT
>JAVBUX010000244.1:0-5675 GCA_031554915.1 Bacteroidales bacterium
CTTTTGACAGATGATAAGCCTAAAATCGATATTAAAAAATTTGACAGGAAAAAGACATACATCTTGCAGGAAGAATCCCTGGAAGAAAATTATACTGTGGCCGGATGTTGTAAACCCATACCGGGAGATGAAGTATTCGGGTTTATTAACGACGATGGCCGGTTACTTATTCATAAACGGACTTGTGATATAGGAACAAGGTTGAAAGCAAACTTCGGCGACCGTATCGTATCTTGTGAGTGGGGAGGACATAAAACATTCTCTTTTCCTGCAACAATAGAGGTCAAAGGAATCGACAGATTGGGCATCTTGAACGAGATTACAAAGGCTATTTCTACTGATTTTTCTGTCAACATCCATAAACTGGAAATTGAATCGAAAGCTGGAATGTTCTATGGGAAATTTGAGATTTCAGTACATGATGTGGATGATATTAATCAGTTATGCAATCAGATCCAAAAAATCAAGGGCGTTAAAAATGTGAATAGGGTGGAGTAATGTCGTATGTTGGAATAAATAATGTGTCCCAATGAATACATTATTGACGATTTCCCCATTTAATATGCCTAAATAAGAAGATTAAATCGTTATAAAGTCAGCAAGAAATTAAATGGCCTAATTATGCCAAAGAGGTTGAGGTAGGGTTGGAACATATAGAGTTGATCAAAAATAATTTGCGGATTTTGGAATAGATTACCAATTATCAACGAAACTACTTTCATTTATTTCTATATCCCAACGTTTTTCTACTCGTTTTACAGCTTTATCTCTGGCTTCGAAAAAAGGAGTAAATGATTTTTGAAATTCTTCATCCGACATTTTTGTCAATTTATCCAAATATGGTTCGTATTCCGGAGCATTAGGAGATATATACTGTTTTAGATAATCTTTTATTGCTTTGCTGGTTGCTCTACGGATACCTCCTCCATTGCAAAGCCCAATTACAATTTTTGCGTTGGATATTGTGGTTATTGTATCGCAAAAACGATAGTATTTATTCATCTTTTCCTGCATTATACTCCTTGTTTTTTCTCCATTGTATCATAAACCGGGATTATTCGATGCATCGCCTCGTCACTCAGACACTGACTCTTGGTTGGGAAACGTTCCTCCAACAGATACCGATTGAAATTGGAAGGAAATTAATGTGTTTCCTATCAAAGAATCATAAGAAATTATTATCTTTGTCATCCTAATTAGTTTTTAAACGAAAATCTATTCTTGTGGCAAAAGGTATCGTAGAAACCCCTTTAATGAAGCAGTACTTCGAGATCAAGTCGAAGCATCCCGATGCAATTTTATTATTCAGAGTCGGCGATTTTTATGAAACCTTTTCTGACGATGCAATTACGGCTTCTGAAATCCTGGGAATAACACTTACACGCCGGGCCAATGGCGTAGCACAATCCGTAGAATTGGCCGGTTTTCCTCATCATGCTTTGGATACCTATCTGCCTAAGCTCGTAAGAGCAGGAAAACGGGTGGCAATTTGTGATCAGCTGGAAGATCCGAAATTGACAAAAAAACTGGTAAAACGTGGGATCACTGAGTTGGTTACGCCCGGAGTTTCGATTAACGATAATATACTGAACCACAAAGAGAATAATTTCTTGGCATCGGTTCATTTCAATAAAAGTGTTTGTGGAGTTGCATTTTTGGATATCTCTACCGGAGAGTTTATGACGGCAGAGGGAACAGTCAACTACGTGGACAAATTATTGAATAGTTTTTCCCCTAAAGAAATCCTGATAGAACGAAGTAACCGTAAACAGTTTGAAGAAGTTTTCGGAAATCGTTTTCTGACATTCGAACTTGAAGATTGGGCTTTTACGGAAGATTCAGCAAAAGAGCGACTACTCAAACAATTTGAAACAAAAAATTTAAAAGGATTTGGTGTCAGCCATTTGACCAATGGTATTGTGGCTTCTGGAGCTATTTTGCACTATTTGGATCTGACTCAACATAATCAAACAAGTCATATAACATCTCTTTCCAGAATAGAAGAAGATCGGTATGTTCGTCTCGATCGCTTTACAATACGAAGTCTGGAGCTTCTGGATACGATGAATGAGGGGGGAAAATCACTCTTGGATATTCTGGATCGAACGATCACGGCGATGGGCGCGCGGATGTTGAAGCGATGGGTCGTATTTCCTTTGAAGGAAACAAAACTGATCGAAGATCGTCAGTCTGTTATCGAATACCTTTTTCGTTACCCGGAGCTGAAAGAATTATTAGATCAGCAATTAAGTTTGATTGGAGATTTGGAGCGGATTATATCCAAAGTGTCGGTTGGCCGGGTTTCTCCACGGGAAGTCGTACAGTTGAAAGTGGCACTCAATGCTATTGAGCCGATAAAAGAGGCATGTCTGGCATCCGATGATTCAAGCCTCAAGCAGATAGGCGATCAACTTAATCTGTGTAAAAATGTTTCTGAAAAAATAGAACGAGAAATAGATCCGGATCCTCCGGTATTGTTAAATAAGGGAGGAGTCGTTCGCAAAGGAGTGAACGAAGAACTGGATCAGCTGCGCGCGATTGCATTTTCCGGGAAAGATTATTTGCTTAAAATCCAGCAAAGAGAAAGTGAACGCACTGAAATTCCTTCATTGAAAGTGAGTTATAACAATGTGTTCGGATATTATATTGAAGTCCGGAACACCCATAAAGATAAAGTTCCTGCCGATTGGATTCGGAAACAAACCTTAGTTAACGCAGAACGTTATATTACGGAAGAGTTGAAGATCTATGAGGAAAAAATACTAGGAGCAGAAGATAAAATTTTGGCACTGGAGACTAAGTTATTCAACGATCTGGTTTTAGAATTGATGAATTATATTGCTCCGATACAGACAAATGCGAATTTGATTGCTCGTTTGGATTGTTTACTGTCGCTATTCAAAGTAGCTGAACGTAATAAATACATTCGTCCGGTAGTGGAAGACAGTGATGTGATCGACATAAAATCCGGTCGCCATCCGGTTATTGAAATGCAACTGCCTGCCGGAGAGCCTTATATATCGAATGATGTTTATCTGGACAATGAAAAGCAACAGATCATTATTATTACCGGACCAAATATGGCTGGTAAATCGGCTCTGTTACGTCAGACGGCATTGATCACATTCATGGCTCAGATCGGCTCAGATGTTCCAGCCGATTCAGCCAGAATAGGTCTGGTCGATAAAATATTTACGAGAGTAGGTGCCAGTGATAATATTTCGTTAGGAGAATCAACTTTCATGGTGGAAATGAATGAAGCGGCTGATATCCTGAATAACTTGTCCACCAGAAGTTTGATCCTGTTTGATGAGTTGGGCCGCGGGACTTCTACTTATGACGGGATCTCTATTGCCTGGGCTATTGTGGAACATATTCATGAGCATCCTAAAGCGCGGGCGAAAACATTATTTGCCACACACTACCATGAGTTGAACGAAATGGAGAAATCCTTCAAGCGGATTAAAAACTACAATGTTTCGGTCAAAGAAGTGGATAATAAAGTCATTTTCCTTCGTAAATTGGTAAAAGGAGGAAGTGAACATAGTTTTGGTATTCATGTGGCTAAAATGGCCGGAATGCCTCAAAGTATTGTTAAGCGTGCTGATGAAATACTGTCTCAGCTGGAAACGGATAATCGTAAGACAGGTATTTCTAAGCCGATGAAAAAAATATCATCCGAGAGAGAAGGCTTTCAGCTTAGCTTTTTTCAACTCGATGATCCGGTCTTATCTCAAATACGAGATGAAATAAATAATCTGGATGTGGACTATTTGACACCTATGGAAGCGTTGAATAAGTTGAATGATATCAAGCGGATAGTAAAAGGAAAGTAATAAAATTAAATGAAAGACAATTTAAAAATAGGCTTAATAGGTTTGGGCTATGTTGGATTACCTTTAGCTGTTGAGTTTGCGAAAAAATATTGTGTTGTCGGATATGATATTGATAACGAGCGGATTGAATCTTTGAAGAAAGGTAAGGATCATACCGGAAGTGCTTCAAAAGACGAACTAAAAAAGCTTGTTCGATTGTCGGAAGACCTTTCTGAAACCGGACTTTATTTGGGAGGTTTGCCGCTGTTGGAAAATTGCAATGTTTATATTGTGACAGTTCCAACTCCAATTAGCGAGTTCAAGACTCCGGATCTTAATCCATTGTACAATGCCTCTTTTATGCTTAGTAAGTTTTTGAAAAAAGGAGATATTGTCATTTATGAATCGACTGTTTATCCTGGTTGTACGGAAGAAGATTGTGTTCCGATACTGGAGTTGTCCGGCTTGAAGTATAACACAGATTTTTTCTGCGGTTATTCTCCAGAACGGATAAACCCGGGGGATAAAGTCAATACTTTGACTACAATAAAGAAAGTTACTTCCGGATCAACTCCTGAAATTGCAGATAAGATAGACGCATTATATGCTTCAATAGTAAAGGCGGGTACTCATAGAGCGCCATCAATCAAGGTTGCTGAGGCTTCTAAAGCCATTGAGAATGCTCAGCGTGACCTGAATATCTCATTTATGAACGAACTGGCGCTGATTTTCGACAGAATGGGAATAGACACCACAGATGTTTTGGAAGCAGCCGGCACGAAATGGAATTTTCTTAAGTTCAGACCCGGATTGGTCGGTGGACACTGCATAAGCGTAGATCCTTATTATTTGTTGCATAAAGCGCAAAGCCTGGGTTATAATCCTCAGGTAATTTTGTCTGGCAGAAATGTCAATGATAGTATGGGACCATTTGTCGCTCAAAAGGTCATTAAACTGATGATTGGGAAAGATATCAGAATTAAGGGTAGTAATGTTTTGATACTTGGGTTTGCATTCAAAGAGAATTGTGCGGATACCCGGAATACAAAAATTATCGATATCTATCATGAACTGATTTCTTTTGGAGCTAATCCTGAAATTTATGATCCATTGGTCTCTAAGGAGGAGACTAAACGTGAGTACAACATTGATTTGCTGGAAAGCTTAAATCCGTCAAAGCACTACGATGCAGTTATTCTGGCGGTATCACATGACGCTTTTGCTTCGATTGATTTCAAAAAGTTTAAAATGTCCGGAGCTGTAATATTTGACTCAAAATCGGTTATCGACAGAGATTTGGTTGATTCGCGATTATAATTCATTCACAATAATCTAAATACAAGATGAAAAAATATTCTTCTCAATATGCGCAAGATAGGTTAATCAACAGACTGTTCAAGAAAAAAGAAAAAGGTGTTTTTCTGGATATTGGAGCACATGATGGTGTATCTCTTTCAAATACATATTTTTTTGAGAAAGAAAAAAAATGGACTGGCTTGTGTGTAGAACCGATGCCTGAGATTTACAATAAATTGACAAAGAGTCGTTCTTGTAATTCGGAAAACTGTTGCATCTCTGATGAGGAGGGTGTTTTGACATTTAGACAGGTAAACGGTTATGCTGAGATGCTGAGCGGAATCCTGGATTTTTTTGATGAGAAACACCAAAAACGGATAGATGACGAGATTCGGATCCATGGCGGTAGTTATGAAGATATTGAAATCCCATCTAAGAATTTAAATGGTTTATTAGAAAAGTATAATCTTAACCGGATTGATTATTGTAGTATTGATACAGAAGGAGCTGAATATAAGATTATTAAAAGTATAGATGTTGATAAGGTGGAAATCCTGTCTTTCA
>JAVBUX010000194.1:0-5061 GCA_031554915.1 Bacteroidales bacterium
CGGAACGGTCATTATGGATGCACCCGGAACAGGGTTCGGAAAAGCACATTCAAGCTACAACCGGAACGGAGAAGGTAAAGTACAAACTGCCCTTGGAACCCCGACAGGACAAACCATCGAAGGATATAACTTTTGGGGTAACGATCAATTTCTTAAATCATCACTTTAAAATATAAAGACATGAATATCATCATATTATTAGGTTTCTGGCAAATCATCAGGTTTATTGTCATTTGTACGTTCCTGTATCTTTTAGCCACCAAAGGTATACCTCTTTATGCGATCTGTTTTCTTTTACTTTTCAGGCTTTTCTTCCAACTGGTATGCAGGTTAATCGTAAGATTGATCAGAATAGGGCTTTATGTACTTGTTTTTTGGCTGTTAGCACAATTATTCCAATAGAAATGAAAGAAAAATTATTATTCATGTCATTGGGCAGCGGGTTAACCGTTTGCGACAAAAATCGTGTACAAAATAACGATTATCTTAAAGTAGCGCATATCGGTTACGGACGCAAAATCACATACTATACGCAAGCCCTGACATTAGATGCTTTATCAGCAATTGAAGATTTTGCCGTATTCAAAAATACGTCTGTTTCGACAACGCAAAAAGATAGATACTGTTTGCGTCCCCTTGATTATACACAATTTAGCTTGGAGCGTTTGGAATTACTTTTGAACGACTTTGAACAGTATTACTGGAGTCATGAAGGGAAATACGAATTTGACTACTATCTGAATGATATTTCGAGGGCAATAATTCATAAATACGATGAAAAAAATGGCAGTTGTTACCTGGGAATATTCAAAAAGGACGAAGGAGAAACAACCGATTTGAGCCTTGTGAAGTATGAAGGGCAATATATTCATGAGTTCCAATTTGACTTCATTGTACCATGTTACGATGAAAAATTGATGAATTTGATCAGTTCTTATAACAAGGTTCAACTTCCTAAAAATCCTAATAAGATGCAGTATCTCATTTACAAACGGATTTTTCAATTAAACGGGCTTTTCCTGCTGTGGACTAATAAACCTCAATTTTTACTGTCATGATACCCGAAAATATTGACAAAAATATACATCAGGCATTTATCGCCGAAGCAGATCGCGTATACCACTTGATCTATACGGACTATCGAGAAGACTTTAACGAAAGTCCTGGCATCTTTGAAAAATGCATGAACAATAAAAATCCTGATGCACTATATGAATGGAGCTTTGTTTCATTTTTGGATTGTGTATATGATGCCTGCATCCATGAAATCAATCAAATCAAAATCAAAATTCTTGAAAACGAGAAATACAAAGAAATTCACCCTTATGTTGAGGAATGGTTAAGTGATGATGAAAACAAAGACCAAATCAGGTATCTGATCGAGGAACGCGACCAAAGCGATCCGATCAGCGAAATGGTCGGCAGGACACAAATCAGGGCACGAATCACACAAAATTCAAATTATAACACCTTGCCTACCATCGGCGAGTTGAAGAATATCTGTGAATACAACCAATATTTCAAGGATATTATTGATATACTTTACTTAAATCCGGCTATTCTGAAAAAACATCTCAAAAACAAGGGTATACAAACAAAGGGTACCTGGCCCAATCTGAAAAACCGGAACGGAAAGGAAGCAGTCGATTATGAAAGTTTCATTGAAGAACTGGATGGACAACTCTATGCAGCAGAATTGGTATTTCTTGGAATACTACCCATTAAAAGCATGTTGGAAAACAGTTTTGCTGAATATTCTAAAATCATTGTTCCGGAGAAAAATACTTGCGGATTTTATAGCTCTTGGAATGGTGCCGGCTCTTACTTAGGAATGACACTCAAACGCGACCTGGTACTACCATGCAAACTGCCCGGTAAAACACCTTATGACAGGTTTGATCTGGCTATTGACGAAAGAGGTTGTTCTCCCGGATATTGTATTGATTATGCCTATGGTTTAAGCAGACATGTTTGGGGTAAGGAATTTCAACCTGTATACATTCCAAAATCAATAAAAATCAACTAATATAATAATAAACAACATGTTATACATAGTAAATTCAAAAATTACAAATCCGTTTTATGATTGCACATCAATGTCCGATGATCTGCATGTGGATTATACCGGCGGACTTACGCTTGAACAATATAAAGTTGCCCAATCTAATCCCGATCTTATTGCAGTGAGTCCGGAAGAATTTTATAAAAGGCTTGACGAATACAGGATTTCACTGATACAAGAATTCAAGGAAGTATCCGAAGAAGAATATAACACTTGCTTTAACTGTATGCCTCCTAAAAGGTATCGCCGGGGACGGTTTTTTCTCGGAGAGGGGAAAGTACTGGATCTGTTTCAACTTTATTTCAAGGCTGACAATGATAAATTCTATTCAGGATTAAGAAGTATCAACGCTTCCGATGATGAACTGGATCAAGAAATAAACAAGTTTCTTAAAAATATTAACCCAAATAATTAATATCATGAATACAAAGCAAATAACAGAATTAAAAGTGAAATTTCTATATGGCGACAGCGGCTTTTGTAGAGATGTTTTCAAAACAACCACCGGAATTAGAATTTGCAGGATGGAAGAGAAATTCAACGGGATTGGATATGCAGGTTGGTATACACTCTGTGGTGAAGACGATGAACCCGATTGCCCGATTAAGACAACACTTCCGATCCATGTCATCGGTAAAAACAAATCCATTTTAGTTACGGAACAAAACACTAAAAAGGCCGGCTATTATTTCAGTGAAAAGAAGTTTCCATTCTCGTGGGAAGAACCCGAAGACCCGGAAATGATAAAACTCCATCAAGCTATCTATCAATCCATCCTAATCAACCAAAAGTAATATCATGGCTATTCGAACAATTTACCTGGTTATCAGGATGAATATTGAAAATCCGAATACGGATGAAATCTCCGATGAAGATATTGATCACATCGTGACTGAAATAGATTATTGCTTCAATTCATTGGAAGATTTTAGGATTGATACGGATATTGTCGAGTTTACATCCGACAATTATCCGTGGAGTTAAAGTGAGACAACAATATGTATAAATAATTAAATAACAAGATAATGAGTGTAAAAATGATCGAATTTCCGGAATCAGTAAAACGAGATGCCGAGAATTATTTATTGGCTTTAGCCATGTTTGAAACCATTGCGCCAATTGTCATTAACTATCAAAAAAGTATTTTACTCGAACTCGGTGCAAAAGACTTGACAGGAAAGGATGTAACCGACAGCAGGTTTCTTTTCACTATTGAGGATCAGAGTATCGTTCCAACTTTTCTTAAAAGATGTGACGAGGAAGCTGCCAAAAACAACCTGAAACACGAGCCTGATCATTGCCCTATGCTGACGGCAGAGAATATAATGATACAAGCAAAAAGGCTTTTGATCATTTCAATTTTACCCTGCGTATTGAATGGAGAAATATCAGAAGAACAGGCATTAGATTATTACCGGGATAAAAGCGGGAATTTGGTTGAAGATAAATTCCATAAATACAGATACATCACTTGGGGTGATAAGCTCCTGGAAATAGTTATGCCCGCGATTATCAAACAATTCAAAATCGACGGGAAAGAATTGCGTTCCTCTTTATAATAAGATGAAAATTAAATATTTATATAATCATGTACGGGAAAATAAAGTCTCCGCCGTACACGGAGCGATAAAATGGATAACAATAGTTTAGAATGTCCAAATTGTGAAGAACCTCTGAAGTTGGAAGAAAAGAGGGTGTACACGGTAAAATCCGAAATCCAAAAATACACGCTCGAAAAGATAAAATGTTCACGTTGCGGTGCACAAACCATTACTTCTGATAAAAAAGAAGTTACTCCCGGACTTAATCCCGCTTCTCGGGAATCAGCACCAAAACCGGAAGAAAAAAGAGAAAGAGATTGGACAATTGAATGCCAATGCCCCAAATGCGGAAAAAACTCTGTATTAACCGTTGTTAGCGAAGATAATAAATGGTATCAAACCGGTTTAGATTTAATATCGAGATGCTTTCCATATCGTAATATTCCGGGGTATGAAATCATCAATACCGGGTTATGTTATGATTGTCAACAGAAAGTATATTCCACAATGAATTACGATCAATATACCTTAGAAGAATTGAAAAAACTCACCAATGAATACATAATAACACATCGGGACAATGGCGGAAGTAGTGAATTTGACAAGTCTATAAACAACATTTCGAGAGCATTGATCCGGAAATTCCATGAAACGAACGGAAGTTGCTTTTTGGGTAAAATACATCAGAGAAAAAAGCTGACAGAAGGCGAGAAAGCGAAATTAATTCCATATTCCGGTCAATTGGTATATAATTTCGAATATGACTTTACTTTATCTCAAGAAGATGAATGCCTTATAGATCTTTTAACCATATGCAATAACAATATATCGAACGAAACGATCAATTCAATATTTGACAGGATTAAAGAGCTGGGTGGAATGCATCTTTTTTGGGTATAACAAAAATCTAAAATTTAAAACAATGAACAATCTTAAAAAAAAGCCGGTAAGCAAATGGAAGGGGAAAATGACAGTCGTAAAATCAGAGCAACCAATCCAGCCCGTAAAAATCGGGGAGTATCTGAAAGGGTTCGACGGGATTTCCAAACACCCGCAACGTTCACAAATCTTGCAGTTCTTTTTCAGGGATTACCTGCATGATCCGTACAGATAATCCATAAAACAAATAGAATTATAAATCATGTAAATCAAATCCATTATAGTATGAAAAAGTATGCTTTGAATAACTCGTATTTTAAACATAAATCCGACAACGATCCCGACACCTTGCTTGAGATCGTTTCGTTTTTTAAGGAGAGGGGAGAATTGCCTTTTACCCATCATGGTGACAATTGGGTATACGACACAATGATTGAGCGGCAAAAACGCAGGGGCGTTGAAAAGAGCCAATACCTGACTCCCGACAAAACAGCCGAGCGATTGGCCGAGTTAGCCTTAATGTACATCCCATGTGATAAACGTGTCCTCGATGCCTGTTGCGGAACAGGACAACTCACC
>JAVBUX010000324.1:0-30225 GCA_031554915.1 Bacteroidales bacterium
AAAAAAGCAAACCGCTTTATCGAATGGTTTACTTACAGCGACGAAAGCATTGACGGAAAAAGCAAAACAAAAGCATACGCCTTGTTTGAAAGTTCTTTTATCGACAGCATAGAAGTGGGAACAGCCAAAGGTTTGCAGCAAATCCACGCTTATCTGTTCGGCGGCTTATATGATTTCGCCGGGCAAATAAGGCAAAAGAACATTTCAAAAGGCGGCTTTCAATTTGCAGTATCACACTTTTTAGGCAACACTTTAAAGCAAATTGAACAAATGCCCGAAAATACATTTGACGAAATTGTCAACAAATATGTAGAGATGAACATTGCCCACCCATTCATGGAAGGCAACGGACGAAGCACAAGAATTTGGTTGGATTTAATATTGAAAAAAAACTTGAAAAAATGTGTGGATTGGAGCAAAATCGGTAAAACCAAGTACATGAATGCGATGATAAAAAGTGCTACAAACAGCGCGGATATAAAATACCTGTTGGAAAATGCCCTCACAGATGAAATCGATAGCCGTGAAATGTTTATGAAAGGAATTGATTACTCGTATTATTATGAGGAAAACGAATAACCATCGAGCAATAAATGACGATAAGGTTACCGATGATAATCGTTTTATCTGTATCGTATTTGTACCATAATAATATAACTTACTAATATTCAGTAGTCATTTCTTTTGAAGAAGTGAAGTAAAATCGTCTAAAAACGATTATCAACAAATCAAAGATGACGATTTTGCCAGTTTCCTGAAAAGACGAAAAAATGAAAGATTGTGAAGCATCCAGCATTCTTTCATACAATCTAAATAAAATAATATCATTTATACTTGATTATAAAAATATAAATATTAACTTTGACACATTGTTAAAATTCTACCCTAAAGGTAATACTTTAGGGAAAAGGTCCTGGCTTGAGAAAGTCGGGACTTTTGTTTCTGTATCTGATATTTTTTATAAAAACAAATCATATATTTCTGTAAATGTAAGGATGTACAGGAAAAATTTATACTTTTGCATTCAACATATGACCAGAAATGGTTGTTATCACTCTGTATTACTAAAATTTATAAAATATGAAAAAGTTACTTTTACTATTCTGTGTTGCATTATCAAGCACTTTCTGTACAATGGCTCAATCCAAAGAAATCTCCATCGGATTCAGGGGAGGATTAAGCATTCCCAAAATCAAAGCAAGCGGCGACAATCCTATGAGTCAAGGCTATAGCTCCCGTTTATCAGGGGGGGCTGGTATTTTTGCAGAATTCCAACTTTCAGAATTATTTTCATTACGCCCGGGTATTGAATTCTCCGGACAAGGAGGTAATCGTGATGGGATGCAGGCGATACCCGCACGAATGTTGACAAAATTTCCTATTCCGGATGCTTTAAAATCACAATTGCCTGAGTATTTGTATGCCGATTTCGACAGTAAAACCAGTTTCAACTATTTGATGGTTCCTCTTTATGCACAAGTGGGCTGGAATCTGGGAAAAGAATCTCCTTTTCGTATTTATGTGAATGGCGGTCCTTTCGTTTCATTCCTGCTTTCGGCCAATCAAACAACGTCAGGCAATAGTCAGATATATCTGAAGAAAGATGGGTCGGTTTCTATTGATCAGATGTTGGCACAATTACATATTCCTGTTCAAATTGGAGATGTACCTTTCAATACCGATGAAAGTATCAAATCACAAACTAACAGCTTCAACTGGGGCTTGGGAGGAAACCTGGGACTTGCTTACCAAATGGGAAGACACCGGATATTTATTGAAGGAGGAGGATCTTATGGATTTAATAAACTTCAGAAAAGTGCCGAAAATGGAGAAAACCGAATTGGAGTAGGTACTGTCATGTTAGGATACGCCTATCAACTGAAATAAACAGAACGACAATATTGAAAGCCGATACAACAAAATTGTGTCGGCTTTTTTTATATTATATTCAATTTTATTCTACCTTTGCCGATCTTCTCAACAGGCATGGGTAGCTATGAAAACAACAAAATCTCACAACAAAGTAAAAGTTGCAAATAATACCGCATTTACTGTATTATTCGCCCTTAGTTTTATGCACATGTCGAATGATGCATTACAGTCTTTGATTCCGGCTATCTATCCTGTGGTAAAAGAATCTTTGAAACTAAATTTTTCACAAATCGGATTAATTACACTTGTCTTTCAGCTAACATCTTCTCTTCTACAACCTATTATCGGCTGGTACACAGACAAAAAGCCTCAACCCTATTCTTTACCTATCGGGATGTGTTTTACTATGACCGGGATTATTCTCATCTCTCAAGCCAATAGTTTTCCTATGGTTTTAGCTGCCGTTGCATTTACAGGAATGGGATCATCTGTATTGCACCCCGAAGCTTCGCGACTGGCTTATATGGCCTCGGGAGGAAAAACAGGACTGGCACAATCAATCTTCCAGGTAGGAGGAAACTTCGGGAGTTCATTAGGGCCTCTTCTTGCTGCTCTGATCATTGTCCCATGTGGACAATCCAGCATTGTCTGGTTTGCTTTGTTGGCCTTTGTAACTATTCTGGTCATGCTTCGTATCAGTCGCTGGTATAAACAAAACATGCACCGCTTAAAACCTCAGGGACAAACTATTACATTAAAAGGACAAGTATCTTTGCCAAAGGGGCAAGTTGCTTTTGCAATGACAATATTACTCATCCTGATCTTTTCAAAATACTTATATACTGCCAGTATTACAAGTTATTATACTTTCTACCTGATGCATAAATTTGGAGTGAGCATTCAGCAATCGCAATATTATTTGTTTGCATACTTATTCTCAGCCGCCGTCGGAACCTTCCTAGGAGGCCCTATCGGAGACAGGATCGGACGTAAATATGTTATTTGGATTTCTATTTTAGGTGTTGCTCCATTCACACTTTTATTACCTTATATGAACCTGTTCTGGACCTGCATTTTCACCATTTTAATAGGATTAATCCTATCATCAGCATTTTCAGCTATTTTGGTGTATGCACAGGAACTTATGCCGGGAAAAGTCGGCATGATCGCTGGATTATTCTTCGGATTCGCATTCGGAATTGCCGGAATAGGCTCTGCGCTAATGGGGAAATTAGCAGACATCACAAGTATAGAACATGTTTACTTCATTTGTTCATTCCTGCCGTTAATCGGTTTAGTTACAGGTTTTCTCCCAAATATCAAGCGAAGAATACCTCCAAAAACCGAGCTTTCAGAAGCTATTCAGGAAAATATATAAAGGAACAAATTCAATTTTACTATGGTTTCATACCCAAAGCCTCTGTATAGCCGGTATTTTTATGACAATTTGAGAATTTCATGTTTTCCAACAGATCGGTCATCGCTTTTTTCACCACTTTCTGATCCGGCCTTACCTCACGAATTTTAGCAAAAGTACTCCTGTCCTGTTTGGTATATTCAATAATGACATCCCAATTTTCAGGTTTTGGGATAATCATCATACAAGCTTTTTCTGCCATTTTTTTGTATGGCCAGTAATGCCATCCTATGTTGTTTTTATTCATCAGGCGAGTCCAGGAAGCAACCCATTCATCTGTATTTTCACCGGTTTCTCCCATATAAAGAGGCAAATTTACTTTATCCCGGAAATCCACAAAGTCCTGGATATTGCTCTGTAAAGTATCACACCAGTAGCGGTGGCATGTATATATTATCTTATCATCGAATTTCCAATCGGTAAATACGGAGAAATTACTGTTCCATTGCGCCCCTCCCAGTAATACAATGTGATTTTTATCCACCTCACGAATAGCAGCTACACATTTTTTATAAAAAGGTTCCAAAGCTTGATTCAAATGAGGAAAACCATCTTTGAAATAATGTGCAATCGGCTCATTCAAAAGATCATAGCCCAAAACAATTGAATCATTTGCATATCTTTCAGCAATACTTTTCCAAATATTACAACACAGTGTCTGACTTTCCTCACTTTCAAACAACCACGGATAACCATAACGATCATCAATATTATCGCCGGTTTGCCCTCCCGGAGCATCATGCATATCAAGAATTACATAGAGATTTTCCTGACGACACCAGTTTAACAAAGTATCCATAATTTCGAATCCATTCTGATCCGCACTCAATCCCATATAGTCTTCATTGGTAAAGAGTTTGTAATGAAATGGAATACGAATAGAGTTCATTCCGGTTTGACGGATATAGGCAATATCCTCTTTGGTAATGTAATTCTTCTTGAATTCAGACCAAAACCATTTCGTGAAATCTGGTCCAACCATTTCGCAGAATGCATCGTTGATTGTTCTGTAAGAATTTACGTTACTGAAATAAAACATATATCCTTCCGGATTTAACCAGTTTCCAAGGTTAATACCTTGAATAAAGAATTTTTCTCCATCAGGAGTTACAATATCAGGACCCTGGACTTTAAGAAAACGATCGTTTTCAGGAACTCTTACATTTGATTTTTCATTCTGACAAGCAGTAAACAAAAATAATCCGACAAAAAATCCAATAATGGTTTTCATAATTTTAAATATCAAATTTTTAAATAAATCTTGAACAAAGATAGACTGAGAAAACAAAAAAAGCTATATTTTTCATAAAATATGTTATTCTATTTAAACCTATCGCAATAATAATGGTCTATTATCAAGCATTAATTTATAATTTTGTCATCGACAAAAATAATATCCCATGAAAAAAAGTACCAGACTCACACTCATTGTTATTATCATTGTATTTGTTGCCGGAATGGCTCTCTATCCTACTATTCGTCGTTATTACTCCGCAGATAAGGGAAAAGAAGCTCAGTCTGCCAAAGGTCATGCCGGACAAGGAGGAAAAGGAGAAGGTGGTAAATCGCTAAATATCAATGCTCAGATATTGAAATTCAAAACCTTAAACGAAGAGTTTCGCACTACCGGGCATCTCATCCCTGATGAAGAGGTTGATCTATCTTTTGAGACTTCAGGAAAAATTACTCACATCTATTTTAAAGAAGGAAGTCTGGTTAAGAAAGGTGATCTTTTGGCTAAAATCAATGACAGCCCGTTACAGGCTGAGTTAAAAAAGTTACAAGCCCAGATTCCTCTTGCAGAAGATCGTGTATATCGGCAAAAAGCATTGTTGGCAAAAGATGCGGTAAGTAAAGAAACTTACGAACAGGTAACCACTGAACTTGAAAAATTAAATGCTGACATCGAGTTGGTGAAAGCCCGAATCAATCAAACTGAGCTTCGAGCGCCGTTTGATGGAGAAATAGGTTTGCGCCAGGTAAGCGAAGGGACCTATACCTCTCCATCAACTATTATTGCCAAATTAACAAAGATAGTTCCTTTGAAACTGGAGTTTTCCGTCAATGAAAAAAACGCATCGGATGTTGTTCCGGGAACTCCGCTCTCTTTCACTGTAGAAAATGATCTGAATACACATCAGGCATCGGTTTATGCTGTAGAATCAAAACTTGATATGAAAACTATTACTTTGAAAGCACGTGCTATCTATCCTAATACGAAGGGACGTTTACTTCCTGGTCGTTCGGCAAAAATAGAAATACGTCTGAAAGAAATAAAAAATACACTCACAGCCCCAAGCGAAGCCATTATTGCAGAGATGGGCCGTGATATTGCATATATATACAAAAATGGAAAAGCACAGCAGGTAGAACTAAAAAAAGGTTTACGTACTGCAAGTGAGGTCCAAATATTACAAGGTGTTTCTCCTGGAGATACAATGATTGTAACCGGGGTTATGCAATTAAGAGATGGCATGCCGGTAAAAATTGACAATTTTATTGAGTAAGCCATGAATATTTCGGAATTAAGTATAAAGAGACCCGTTTTATCGACAGTTTTTGTCTTGGTTATATTACTATTGGGACTGATTGGTTATTCCTATTTAGGAGTCCGTGAGTATCCCAGTGTAGATAACCCCATCATTTCCGTAGATGTTGGTTACCCGGGGGCAAATGCCGATATCATAGAAAATCAGATCACAGAGCCACTGGAGCAAAATATCAATGGGATACCCGGTATTCGTTCGTTGACCAGTAGTAGTAGCCAGGGATCTTGTCGTATTACTGTTGAATTTGAACTTGAAGTCGATTTGGAAACAGCAGCCAACGACGTTCGGGATAAAGTTTCCAGAGCTCAACGTTACCTTCCACGGGACTGCGACCCACCCACAGTATCAAAGGCTGATGCCGACTCCGACCCTATTATTCAGGTGACAGTGCAAAGCGAAAAACGCTCTCTCCTGGAATTAAGCGAAATAGCGGATTTAACGATAAAAGAGCGTTTACAAACAATTCCAAATGTAAGTTCTGTAAGTATTTGGGGGGAAAAACGTTATTCCATGAGGCTTTGGCTTGATCCTACCAGGATGGCAGCATACAATATCACTCCTATCGATGTAAAAAATGCGATCGATCGTGAGAATGTAGAGCTTCCATCCGGAAATATTGAAGGAGATAAAATGCAGCTTTCTATTCGGACTTTAGGATTGATGAAGACTCCGGAGGAGTTTAATAACCTGATAATCAAGGAAGATAATTATAATATTGTTCGTTTCAGTGATATCGGGACTGCAGAATTAGGTCCGGAAGATATTCGTAGTATAATGACAGGTAACGGAGTTCCGATGGTAGGTTGTGTGGTTATTCCTCAACCAGGAGCAAACCAGATCGATATTTCAGATGAAGTAACAAGGCGGTTGGAACAAATGAAAAAGGATCTTCCGGAAGATGTAAAAATCGATATTGCTTTCGACAATACCAAGTTTATCCGGGCATCTATCAGTGAAGTGGAAGAAACTCTTTACATCGCTTTCATACTGGTAATCCTGATCATATTTATATTTTTACGTGACTGGCGGGTTACACTGGTACCCTGCATTGTAATTCCCGTCTCTCTGGTCGGAGCCTTCTTCATAATGTATGTAGCAGGGTTCTCTATCAATGTATTATCTATGTTAGCCGTAGTACTTGCCGTAGGGCTGGTTGTCGATGATGCTATTGTTGTAACTGAAAATATTTATGTCCGCATTGAAAAAGGGATGAATCCAAGAGAGGCCGGAATTGAAGGCTCCAAAGAAATTTTCTTTGCCGTAATTTCTACAACAATCACTCTGGTTGCCGTATTTTTACCTATTGTCTTCATGCAGGGAATGACAGGACGACTTTTTAAGGAATTCAGCATTGTGGTTTCCGGATCTGTCCTTATCTCGGCTTTTGTCGCTTTGACTTTCTCTCCGATGTTGGCAACTAAAATGCTTAAAAAGAGAGAAAAACAAAATTGGTTATATGCTAAAACAGAACCGTTTTTTGACGGGATGATAAGAATTTACGGCAGAGGGTTGGATACTATTCTAAAAAGAAAATTCATTGTAATACCCATTACGTTGATCACTTTGATCATTATAGGGTTTCTCTGGGCAAAAATACCATCTGAAATGGCTCCGTTGGAAGACCGTTCTCAGATAACCATCAATACTCGTGTTCCCGAAGGAGCAACTTATGAATATTACCGGGATTATACGATGAAAATTTCGGAGATAGCAGATTCTATAGCTCCAGAAAGAAGGCTTAATGTGACTTTAATACGATCAGGATTCGGTTTTGTAAGATTAATGTTGCCCGATTTAAAGTCCCGTGAACGAAGCCAGATGGAAATTGCCGACAAAATTTCAGGTGCTGTCCGGAAAGAAACCGAAGCCCGTGCATTTGTTCAGCAGCAGTCCACTTTCGGAGGACGTAGGGCCAGTATGCCGGTTCAATATGTATTGCAAGCTCCGACTCTTGATAAACTTCAGGAATTTATTCCTAAATTTATGGAAAAAGTCAATGAAAATCCTAAATTTCAGATGGCAGATGTTAACCTGAAGTTTACCAAACCGGAAACCCGGATTGATATTAATCGGGATAAAGCCGGATTATTAGGAGTAAGTACTCGTGACATAGGGCAAACCCTGCAGTACGCACTCAGCGGTCAACGTATGGGTTATTTCTACATGAATGGTAAACAGTATCAGATCCTTGGCGAAATCAACCGTCAACAACGGAATACTCCTTTGGATTTGAAGTCAATCTATGTCAAAAGTTCAACCGGAGATATGGTACAATTAGACAATGTTGTCGGCCTTCAGGAAAGCGTATCTCCCCCAACTCTTTACCGTTACAACAGATTTAAGTCTGCTACGGTTTCTACTGGTTTGGCCAAAGGAGTTACTATCGGAGAAGCATTGGATGAAATGGACAAAATAGCCAAAGAGACCCTGGATGAATCATTTCGTACTGCATTGGCAGGGGAATCTAAAGAATTCCGTGAAAGTTCTTCCAGTTTGATGTTTGCTTTTATTTTGGCACTGGTCCTTATTTTCTTGATCCTGGCTGCTCAATTCGAAAGTTTCAAGGATCCGTTTGTCATCATGTTTACAGTACCACTTGCAATTGCAGGAGCCTTGATTTTCATGTTTTTTGGAGGTATTACCATGAATATTTTCAGCCAGATCGGAATCATTATGTTAATCGGGCTGGTAGCCAAAAATGGTATCCTTATCGTAGAATTTGCAAACCAACGTCAGGAGCAAGGCATGTCCAAACTGGAAGCTTTGCGCGAAGCATCCGTACAACGTCTTCGCCCTATTTTGATGACCAGCTTCTCTACTATTCTCGGAATTTTACCTCTGGCCTTTGCTTCCGGAGAAGGAGCTAACGGACGGATTGCCATGGGTGTTGCTGTAGTAGGAGGAATGCTTGTTTCGACTTTCCTTACTATGTTTGTTGTTCCGGGTATGTATATGATTATTTCAACAAATAGACATAAAAACGATGAAAAAAAGACTCATTAATATATTTCAAATAGCGTTTTTTGCTTTTTTAGTTTCAAATGTATCTGCACAAGAAATTGTAAACTTGAAACGCTGCCTGGAAACCGGATTAAAACAGAATTACGATATAAGGATTGTCCGTAACGAACAAAAGATATCCGATAACAATTATACTGTTGGAAATGCAGGGTATTTACCAACGATCGATTTAAGTGGAGGATATTCAGGGACTTCCAACAACATAGAACAAAAATTGACTAGTGGAGAGATAACCAAAAACAACGGGATTGATAATCAAACACTCAATGCCGGAATCAATCTAAACTGGACCATCTTCGATGGGTTTCAAATTCAGGCTAAATACGAGAAGTTGAAAGAATTACAACAAATGGGTGAGCTCAGCACAAGATTGGCTATTGAGGACTTAATTTCCAGTCTTACAGCTGAATACTACAATTACGTTCGACAAAATATTCGTTTGGCAAATCTAAAATATGCTGTTGCATTATCAAAAGAACGGGTTCGTATTGTTGAAGCCAGGTACAACATTGGTTCTATGTCCCGATTAGATTTGCAGCAAGCTCGTGTAGACTTCAATGCAGACAGTTCTAACCTGATCAAGCAACAAGAAGTACTTTACACTTCCCGTATCGCACTAAATCAGCTTATGTCATTAGATGATATATCTCAGACGGTTGTTGTCGCAGATTCTGTGATTATACCCGATAGTCATCTGATGGAAGCTGATATCAAAGAAAAAACAATGTTGTACAATACCCACTTGCTGGTTTCAGAAAAAAATAAACGCATCAGTGAATTGGACTATAAAGCTGTAAAAGGACGCAATTTCCCATACCTGAAGTTGAATGCAGGTTATGGATATACTCAAAACATGTATGAACTAGGCAGTTATGATCGCCAAAGAACTATGGGACTAAACTATGGTATTACATTGGGATTCAATATATTTGACGGATTTAACCGTAAACGTGAACAAAAAAATGCCCAGATACAGATTCAAAACCGGGAATTGCAATATGAACAACTGGAATTGGATCTGAAAGCCAATCTAGCAAATATCTGGATGGCTTATGAAAACAATCTGGAACTTTTATCTCTCGAAAAGGAGAACCTTGAGACTGCCCGTGAAAACTACGATATTGCTATCGAAAGGTATAAATTAGGAGAATTATCCGGAATTGAACTCCGAGAGGCTCAAAATAGCCTTCTTGCTGCAGAAGAAAGATTACTTCTTGCATCGTACAATACAAAATTGTGCGAAATTTCTCTGATGCAGATCAGTGGACAAATCACTGGTTATCTGGAATAACAACAGGGTCTTCTACATATTCCGCAGGGGCTTGGAGCCCTGCTTATATAGAATGGACCTTCTGAGTGCTATAATTACAAGCCCTGCGGAATAATTCCTTTTCAATTAAAACAAGTAACCAACTGAAAGCTGGAATGAACGCCATTTTTCATCAAATGGATTCATTTTTTGCAAACCTAACAAATAAGATGCATTAATCACATATTTTTTATTGATCTCATATCCAATACCAAAGTTTAGACCATAATCAAATCTGTCGTTAACTCCATCAAAAATATTATCATTCACACTTTTCCCATTTTCATAAATATTACCAAACAATCCATACCCAACATAAGGTCCGGCAAATAATTGAATTGCATTACCATTCGACTGATAATGCGAATATTTCAAATTAACAGGCAGTTGCAAATAAAAATTTTGATACCGAATATTAGCTTTACCAATAGAATTCTGCATCAATGTAAATAATAACTCCGGTTGTACAGAAAAAGACGGGCTAAAACCATAATTCATAGTTCCTCCTATAAGAAAACCATAAGAATAATCAACTTTTAATTTTCCAATGGGGTCCATCGTTAAAGGATCAAGAATATCAAAACTGGAAGGACTATACCTTGAAGCATTAACCCCAGCCTTTACTCCCCATTGGACCTGTGCTTGAAGTGAAATTCCAATAAAGCACAAAACTGTTAATAAACATACCTTTTTCATAAATGTTTTTTTAAATTAAAGAAATATATATTTTGGAACGGGATAATATATAGCTTTATTGTCAGAATATGATGTATTATTTTATTGTGTAAATTTGTAAAAAAATCATTTTTATGTTTTCAAACTGTTTATGCAGCCTCATCGTATGTTTTTTTATTCTGTTTCCATTCACGTTTTCGGAAGCACAAACTGTTTATATCAACGGTATTCCACGGGACACATCTTTTACTGTTTATCAAACATATATCAAACAAAAAAAGTATTTCCCCGGAATCAGTATAGCAGAACCAAATCTTCCCAAGGGTGTAACTGTGAAAGAAAACATAGTTTACAGTAAGCCGGGAGGAAAAAGGAGACTTCATCTGAATATTTATCGTCCGGATGATTCGAAAGTTTATCCTGCATTACTGATGGTACACGGAGGAGGATGGAACTCCGGAGATTTCAGTCTGCAAATTCCTATGGCACAACAAATTGCAACAAAAGGATATGTCACAATTCCTATTGAATACCGATTAATTCCGGAAGCCCTCTACCCTGCTGCCGTTCACGATCTGAAAGCTGCCGTCCGCTGGGTACGGGCCAATGCTAAAAAATATGGAATAGATCCGAATAAGATTGCTATTTCAGGTTGTTCTGCCGGAGGACAATTAGCAAATCTGATTGGAGTAACCAATGGTAGAGGCAATTATGAAGGAAATGGTGGGAATCCGAATGTTTCAAGTAAAGTACAGGCTGTCATCAATGTTGACGGGCTATCTGATTTTACGGTAGAAGAATCAATCTCCCGTGCAAAAAAGGCAAGGGAATCCGGAGAGAAAATGCCTGTGGATGCTATCTGGCTTGGAGGAACTTATGAAGAACGGAAAGCAATTTGGGAAGAGGCTTCTCCTATTTATTGGGTTTCTGATAAATCGGTTCCAATTTGCTTTATAAACAGTTCTATTCCCCGTTTTCATAACGGAAGGGATGAAATGGTACTGAAACTGGATAGTTTAAAGATCTATTCGGAAGTGCATACAATAGAAAACACTCCGCATCCATTCTGGTTGTTAAATCCCTGGATGCCAACAACTGTCAACTATATTGTAATTTTTTTGGATAAGATTTTTAAGTAAATAAACCTATTCTTACTTTTTATCCGACTTGTGCCATTACTCTTTTAACGGCATCATCGAGTTGGGCTTCAGATTCCAATCCGAGCGTCATACAATGCATATTTCCTTCTGTGAGAGCAAATGTAATGGATTTTTGGCGTTCATCATCTGTAACATGTTTGCCTTCGCCAAAGATCTTCATGCCGATAACGCCTTTTCCATTGGCCTTTGCTTTTGCAAGAACGGCATTCACAGCTTCCGGAGTCCCATCCATCGATGTTCCGAACGGGTTTAAGCGAGCCATGATTACGTCCACCCAGGGATTAACGGCGGCTTCTTCCAGGGCAGCAAAATTATGACATGATACTCCGACTTTCTTGATGATACCATCCTGTTTGGCTTTTGAAAGTGCATCCATATAGTATTTACGGGTTTCATTCCAATTGCCATGCGTCATACAGTGCATCAGGATAATATCGAAATAATCGGTATCAACTTCTTTTCTGAAACGGTCAAGGACTTTTTCTACCGGTTCAATTTTGTCGGATCCATTTTCATAAGTCCACATTTTTGTAAGTAAAGTCAGGTTTTCTCGTGGAAGACTTTTTATCGCAGCACCGACAAATGGTTGTGAGCCGTATCCGTCGGCCATATCGTAAAAACTGATTCCGCGATCGTAGGCATGATGAGCTAATTTGATAAATTTATCCATGCCCAACCGGGTTTGGTTTGAGGCTTTGTTATAACCTACAGTTCCTGTTCCCATGGCAATACGAGAGACAGTCAATCCGGAGTTTCCCAGTTTCACTTTATCTACAGCCAGAGTATCCGGCACCATAAAACTCAGATTGATCATCCCGGAACCGATCACAGACATTCCGGCAACTCCGGATAATCCTGTCCGGATAAACTTACGCCGATCCATTTTATTCATAATATTATTGTAACTCGTAATTATTTGACTCCTTTAACTCCTTCGACATTCATCCGCAATGAATACAGATATTGTGAAGCTGTAATAAATAATGTTTTCATATCTTTCCCGCCAAAACAAACATTGGCAGTCCATTTTGCATCGACCTCAATATGTTCGATTTGCTCTCCTTTAGAATTAAATACAGTCACTCCTTTTCCGGTCAGATATACATTTCCTTCTTTATCAATTGTCATTCCGTCTGAACCTAAGGATGCAAATAACTTCTTATTTGTCAACGATCCGTCAGGCAGAATTTCATAAACATACGTTTTATTCGCCTTGATATCAGCAACATAAAGTCGATTTCCGTCGGGAGTTCCGATTATTCCGTTTGGCTTCTCCAGATCGGTTGATACTTTTGTAACCTGATTCCGTGGCTGAGAAAAGAAATACACATATTGTCCTTCCTGTTGCATTTCAGAACTCCGTTTCCAGTAATCCCGTATATAAAGCGGATCGGTAAAATAGATGCCACCATCAGGTCTGATCCACAGATCATTAGGGCCATTCAGTTTTTTACCTTCAAATTCTGAAAGTAAAACAGTATGTTCACCATTTTTGTTGAAACTCCAGATCTCATTATCTTCATCCGAGCAGGAGAGCAAATTCCCTTTTTTATCAAAATAAAGTCCGTTTGCCCGTCCGGTATTTTCCTGAAAAACAGAGAGTTTTCCATCAACAGCCCATTTCAGAATACGATCATTGGGTTGATCGGTAAAATAGACATTTCCCTTTTTATCAACAGCAGGACCTTCGGTAAAGCGAAAACCATCCGCCAACTTTTCAACTTTAGCTCCGGGAGCGATAATACTCTTTTTTTCCTGAGCAGAAAGGGTAAATATACAGAAAACCAGAAGGCCGCAAATAATGATGTGTTTCATGATAATAAAGATTTCCGTGTGAAGTTAATATTTTTTCCAAAAATAAAGAAATCGACACAAAAATTTATTACCTTTAGAAGATAATTCTGAACAGAAAATGCACCATTTAAATTAACGAATTATGCCTCGGGAAGATTTTTTATTAAAAGAGATTGAAAAAATAGGACTCATACTAAATGCTATACGTCAAAAGCTTTTTGGAGGGAAAGATAATCTTTCAATTACAATTGAGCAGGATATTCAGGATGCCAAAGGAAAACTTTTCAGCGAAATGAATTTCGACCTTGATAAATTTTTGAGTCTGAATCCCGAAGAATCCAATGAATATCTACCTCAATTCAAACGTTTTGGCATCAATAATCTGGAACTTCTTGCCGAGATTATTTCAGAAATGGGATTTAATACCTCTTCTGAAAATTCAAAGACTTATCTTGAAAAGGCATTACAACTGTATGAATTTTGTGAATCGACAGATAAAACTTTCTCTTTCGAGAGAGCTGAAAATATAAATAAAATCAAAGACCACCTAATCATTTAAGCCCTTTCCATCGAGAATTTGGGGGATACATTTCTCAATCCTCGATTCCCTGGTCTTGGATTGCTTTGGTGCGGAAAAATAAAAAAGATAAGCTCGCTGCCTTCCCAGTGTCAATGCTTCAAAGGCCGTTTTTAATGCAGGCATTTCATCCAACTTATTCTGAAGTTCTTCCGGAATGACAAATTCCGTATTTTTCTGAACCACCACTTTCAATCCGGCTTTTTCTACTTCAATGGCTTCATAGATTGTAGCTTTCAAGATAGGTTCTAATTCTGTTATTGTCTTAATATCTGTAAACCGGATCTGTCGCCCGACCTGTGTATTCTCTCCTGTTTTCACTAAAACACCGCTGGAATTACTCAATAAAGCTCCTTTGAAAAACAACAGCGCACAGTATTCTTTAAACCCTTGTATAATTACAATATTTTTGTCCTGAAAAGTATAACAGGGTTTGCCCCACTTCAATTCTTCAGTCAGGTGACAATCGAGAACAGTCATCCTTAGTTTTTCAATCTCCTCCTGCCATTTCTGAGGCTTGCTCAAATAGGTATCAACCGACGGATTCATTCTATTTTTTGTCATAATATTCGAATTAAATTGTTTCCTATATTCTTTATTTAACATAATGAATAGAAAAATAGTTCAACTATAATAATGGATGAATCACTACAGAATCCAGGTATAAGTTTGGATCTCATAGTGATTCACACAAAACTTTGGACAGAACCAGAAAGTTTATTAATCTACTGGGTCAACATCATCCTTTTGGCTTCAGACTCCAGATCCTTATAGGAGGTTTGTTCTGTGGTTACACCTACACCATGAATAATACCTCCTTTAAATTTACCCGGAGCTTTATACAAGCCGCTAACGGCATCTCCACTGTCGTATCCGACACATAAACCATCACCCGAAAGAGTAAATTTGCCGGTTTGCACTTTCATAGGACCTTGAGCTACCACTTTATCGTCGATATACAGTTTTACATTTCCTTTTGTCTCGCCATTGGTGCCAGTACCTTCTTTGGTAAATTCAACACCAATAGTGTATTTCCCAGGTTTCAGGGCTTGAGACTCAAATACTTGTTCCGGTTTAATTCCCAAGAAATTATATACATAGTAAACCTTATGATCCTTGATAAAAATAGAATGACCTCCGAAACGTGAACCATGAGCAAAAATGACGCCGGAGCAATCAGCATCTTTAATTTCTATATTAGCCAAAATCTTATAAGATTTTCCACGGATATTGACTGCTACACCTTCCGGTACGGGTTTTGTATCGGGATAATATAAGTAGCGTTCATGAGCAGCTTCCTGAGAGGGTCGTTCCACACTCAATAACTCCATAGGCGTACGGTCATCCAACGGATATACAAAATTTGCTTTAGCCTGTTCATCAAAAAGAGCCATCAGTTCCTGTAATTTAGCAGGATTCTCTTTAGATAGATCTTTTGATTCGGAACGATCTACATCCACATGATATAATTGCCACTGGTCTTTATCAAAATTACCTTTTCCTGCGAGTGGAGCATGCACAGCAGTAGCTTTCCAGCCATCTTTCCAAATTCCTCTGGTCCCAAACATAGAAAAATACTGAATGTGTTTTTGGGTCAGTCCATCAGGTGTAGAATTGAAGCTATAGCGCATGGAAACTCCCGACAATGGGTATTGTTTTACACCATGATAAACATCCGGCATTTGTAATCCGCAAATATCCAGAATAGTAGGAACGATATCCACTGAATGGTGGTATTGATTTCTAATTTCTCCTTTAGATTTTATCCCTTTAGGCCAGGTAATAACCAATGGACTGCAAGTGCCTCCGGAATATTCGGCATAACGTTTGAACATTTGGAATGGAGTAGAAAATGCAGCTGCCCAACCGGTAGGAAAGTGTCCGTAGGTATCAGGACTTCCCAACACATCAAAATATTTCATATTTTCCTTAATATCATCCGGATAACCATTAAAGAACTTATTTTCATTGACCGATCCGCTGGGAGACCCTTCACCCGAAGTTCCATTATCGGCCGCATAAAATATCACGGTATTCTCATATTGTCCGGTTTGTTTTAGGTAATCGATGACGCGTCCGACTTGTACATCGGTATATTCCGAATAACCAGCAAATACTTCAGCCATGTGAGAGAACAATTTTTTCTCATCGGCACTCAAGGTGTTCCATGGGCGTACATAATCAGCAGGATTAGCTACATCCTTAGGTATAGGGTTGAGTGGGGTCAGCTGTGTTCCTTTCGGCAAAATTCCCTTGTCGATCATCCGTTCTAATACCCAGGTACGATATGCTTCATATCCATCATCAAACTTACCCTTATATTTGGCAATGTATTCTTGTGGGGCATGGTGTGGTGCATGATTAGCTCCAGGGCAAAACCACATAAACCAAGGTTTGCTTGGATTACTTGATTTTTGGTCACGCAACATGCCAATAGCATGATCAGCAAGGTCTTTCGACAAATGATAACCTTGTTCGGGATAATACGGTTGCTCTATAAACTGATTATCTTCAACCAAATCGGGATACCATTGATTAGTTTCTCCACCCAGGAATCCATAAAAACGATCAAATCCTTTTTGCAAAGGCCACATTGCTTTACTTCCTCCTGAAGATACATCTTGTTCAGGGACGTTGTGATTTTTACCCAACCAAAACGTACTCCATCCATTGTCGCTAAGAACTTCGGCAATGGTAGCACATTGATCCGGAATACGTCCATTTGCACCAGGATAGCCTGTTGCGCTTTCAGTTATGGATGCCATTCCATTGAGATGATGATTCCTACCTGTCAGAATTGTTGAACGAGTGGGCGAACAAAGCGCTGTGGTATGCCATTGAGAAAAAGTCAACCCATCGGCAGCCAAAGCGTTAAGTGTAGGCATATTAATACGCCCTCCGTATGGAGACCAAGCTGACAAACCGGTATCATCATATAAAACGACCAGTACATTCGGAGACCCTGCCGGAGCTTTCTTAGGAGAGAAAGGCGTCCAGTCTTCCTTTGAATTACGTACATCCAGTTCAATCTTTCCTTTGAACTGAGAAGTCGGATCAGTACTCTGAGCCTGTATCGCTGCGCTCAGTAAACAGCCTCCTGTAAAAGCCATCGCTTTTTTCAAATAAGACGAATAAAGTTTAATCTTCTTCATATTGATTAATTTTATTATTAATACTTTGGTTATAAATATTTTAACTTATTATCGTTGAATATCATATTACTTTGGAAATACCAAAATCAATGCTCCTCGAAAGCCAAAATCGGCTTGTCCATTTATTGGAATCCTAGGTCCTATAAACAATTGCACAGTTTGTTTCCCCAATTTGGTAACCCCGGAAATCGTAGGAATGAGCCATCCTGTTGTTTTATTATGTTCCCAATCAAAACTAAACTCGCCATTCAGTCCCAAACCTGCACCACTTGCCCAATTTTTGATAAAGAAAGGTTGTAAGTACATTTGATTCACATTGTCCCGATTTTTTTCGCCAGCAAACGACCATAATTGATTACCCAATAAACCTATTGTTAAGCCATGAGTTTGCTTTAATGCTACAATTGTAGGACCTACCGCCCACTTGCGGGCACTCAAGGCATCATCAGTTCCTATGGGAACTAATAGTGCAGGACCCGCACCCCAGGTGAGTCCGTTTTTTGTTTGTACCGGTGAGAAAAAAGCACTAACCGTAGCATCACTCAAACCAAACTGACCGTGCCCTTCGGCAGTTATATCATGCTGATCTACAATTGGAATAATGTAACGTGTAATCAAATTTAGTTTCGGACTCAGAGAAATAGGAACTACGGGTTGAAAATTAGTTGTAAACTTCGTTCCGTTAAACGGACCTATACCATAATCCACATTGCTCTGAAAAGGAATGCTAATCAGACTGGCAACAGGATTAGCCAGTTTTTTTGCCAATTCTTCTGCATCATTTCCGGTCTTATCCTGAGCTTGTATGTGAAAAGGCAATGCAGATATCATCATCGTTATTAACAAGAATGTTAATAATCTAATTATAAATCGGATATTCATAAAAATTTAATTTTGATAATTAAAATATTTGTTTGGAAACAACAGCTATTCTATAGTTCTATAATTTACAAATACTAACAAAAAATTTAACAAAACGATTTTTTCAACACGGCAAAATATACCGAATTGATTAAATGAGCGTCTAAAATGATAATTTTGATTACTGAACAGAATCGTTCAGAACAGTCGTTTTTAAGAATTTAACCACGTTTTGAAGTTAGTAACATTCAGCCGGCTTATAATGATCTTTTCTTTGGAAGAAGGAGTGACATGAACAATGACTTTATTTTGGGAATCAGATTCTATATACTGAATACAATCGGTTTTCAGAATGACCTGGCGGTTGACCCGATAGAATAAATGAGGATCTAATTGTTCTTCCAATTTACTTAGAGGCAGATCAATCAGATATTCTTTACCTTGTTTGGAAACAGCAAATGTTACTTTATTTTCACTGTAAAAGTAAGCTATATTTTCAACCGTTAATGTTTGTAGTTTATTCCCGTTTGGAACTAAAAAACGGGTCTGATATCTTTTATTGGTTCCGGAAAAATTTTGTAAAAAGTCCAAAAGGGAAATTTGTTGAAGATAGTCGTTCCTATATTTCAAAAAAAGATTTTCAAATTTCAAGATCGTATCTTTCAATCGCTCTGGCTGAAGAGGTTTCAACAAATAATCAATACTATTGACAGAAAAGGCCCTCAGAGCATATTCATCATAAGCTGTAGTAAACACAATCATGCTGTCAGGATTGGCCTGCTCGATAAACAAAAATGAATTACCATCGGATAATTGAATGTCCAGAAATAATATATCGGGATGGGAATTATTTTGAAACCAATCAACAGCCTCTTTAATATTGCCGGGTAACAACATAACGTCCCAGTCCGGACGTAGAGATAATAATGTATCTTTCAACATGTCGGTAGCCGGAAATTCATCTTCTATTATAACTGCTTTTATTTTTTTCATTATTTTGGGCTCAATAATGGAACTTTTACTATAAAATGACCGGTGTTATTCTCAACAACTATATCCCGCTGACACAAGAGTTGATAACGGGAAGATAAATTTACCAATCCTGTTTTTGTAGAGACAATGTTTTGCTTTGGACAGATCATATTACGAACAATCAACCAATCTTCTTCCTCATTAATACTTATGTTAATATTCATTGGTTTGGCAAGGCTCATATAGTTGTGCTTGACAACATTTTCAATTAACAATTGCAATGTCAATGGAGGAAGTCTTGCATCGAGATACGATTCATCAATTTCTTTCTGGATGTGGATACAATTCCCTAAACGGACTCGATACAGAAACAAATACGGTTCCAAAAATTCTAATTCCGATTCAAGGGATACAGTTGTTTGATTGCTGTTTTTCAAGATGTAACGATAAATGTCGGACATGCCTTGTGTAAACAAAACCGCATCTTTCGGATTATACTTGATTTCCGATATCAATGTATTGAGGTTGTTGAACAAAAAATGAGGATTCAACTGGTTTTGAAGCATCTGATACTTTGAATTAAACGCATCTTTTTCCAACAACATCGCTTTTTCACTTGTCTGCAACAAATTATGATAGAAATAATTTATCATTATTTGTCCGGTCACAATAAGTTGAACAATATAAATAATTAACATTGCATATAATCCGGCAGGTTCAATAATAAAAGGGTTACTCAAATGCATCATCCATCTTACCCAAACAAATACCATATAAATAACAGCAAACAAAAAAATTGAATCTGTCAGGAAATAGATTACTTTACGAGTCTTATTATTCAGAAAATACGGATAGAATTTATACATGTACTTGTTAAATAGTAACACACTGAAACCTATTATATTAAAAGCAATAACCAACATCACGCAAGTCCTTGATTTATGAAATTCTATGCGGGTTACTTCAGGTAATTCAGCCACCATTGAAAAAAAGACATGAGTAAAATACCCCAACAGAGAAAATATCAGGATATCCACAAGAACAACATATTTATCTGAAAAATTATTCATCAAATAATTTTTATGATTTTCAATTTTCTTTTGAGGTATTTGTCTTATTTTTCACACCGATAGGAATATAGACATTCAGCATCCAAGCTGAATTCGATTGTCGTCCGGAGGCGGTTTTCATTATATCACTGAATCCTCCGTAATATCTTAGTCCCAGTGTTATGCTTTGCTTACTTGGTAATATTTTATAAGAGATACCGAGAACACCTCCTACATCAAATCTGTTGAATTGATCGGTAATTCTATTCTCGTATGTCAACTTATTATCATTGATCTTCGTTTCAAAAACATCCTTTACCTTCATTGTTAAATTAACCTGAGGACCTGCTTCTACAAAAAACCTTCCGACTAAACGATAACGTATCAGGAGCGGTAATCCGATAGCCTTGATGTCTCGTTTTACAGAAGCATTCGTGAAAAGAGAGTCCATTTCCGCATCAGCTGTCGAATATGGTTCTATACCTTTAGCTCCGAACGATAGCTTGGGAATCGCTTCAGGATGAAAATAAAACCGGTCATTTAATTTGAAGCTAAAATATAATCCAAAATTAATTCCCGGATCTAATTTTGAATCAATCCCTGTTATATCAGTCATGGTAGGTCCCGCCATCAATCCGAATTCCAGTTTGTCAGAGTTCAGTTTATCTCCGAATAATAAAGCAATTAATACCTGGGAAGAAGCTGACTTACATAAAAAAACTGAAAATAATAGGAGAAAAAATATTTTTTTCATAAACTGATTATTAAAAACTCACAAATTACTTTTTACACAGCGAAATCCGACATGTTCAGAACCCGTATCATAAGAAGTTCCACGACGAGCAGTAGGCCGGTAACTTTCACAATATGACGGGTTACAAAGGTATGAGCCCCCTTTAATTACACGGCGAAATTCACCTCCGGCTACTTTCATTGGCTTTGGAGACTGTCCATTGGTGATGTCACAGTTCATAGCACATGCTTGAGCATGATTTTCTTCTATATATTCATCGGCAGTCCATTGCCAGACGTTTCCTGCCATGTCATACAAACCATAGCCATTAGCAGGAAATGACCCTACAGGGGCAACACCGGTGAAACCATCTTCTGCCGTATTGCGATATGGGAAATCGCCGGTAAAGGTATTTGCCATAAATTTCCCGTCTTTCTTAAAATCATTGCCCCAGTAATAACGTGTATTTTCCATCCCTCCGCGTGAAGCGTATTCCCATTCTGCTTCAGTCGGTAAGCGCTTACCCACCCATTTGGCGTAAGCCATGGCATCATCCCAGGAAACTTGTACTACAGGATAATTATCTTTGCCATTGATATTACTATTGGGTCCCTGTGGATGTTCCCAATTAGCACCATTCACCCATACCCACCAATTTGACATATCATTTAAATCCACAGGATGAGCAGGTGGCATAAATACCAATGAACCCGGTTGCAATAATGAATCGGCCGGTTTAATAGTGCCTTCGGGTAATTGCTTTTTAAGTTCTTCCCAGTCTATCGGTTTTTCGGCGGTAGTAACATAGCCGGTGACTTTAATAAACTTACGGAATTCTGCATTCGTTACAGTATGTTTATCCATCCAGAAACCATTGAGTTTTACTTTATGAGAAGGCTGTTCATTTGGGGTACTGTTGATATCATCCGTTCCCATAATAAATTTTCCGTCCGAAATCCAAACCATGTCAGAATCCTGAAGAGGTTCTGTTTTGTTATTATTATTTGAACATGACGAAAGGAATACAATAAGCAATAATATTGTTTGTAAATATATTTTTGCGTTCATATTTAATCTTTTTATTAGTTTTTATTATAACAAGATCGCTTTACTTTTGTTTTGACCTCAATTTATTGAAGTAATAATTTTGATTTTCTTCAGGCAAAGCCCTTTGAGGCCGTATTTTATTATTTATTGAACAGCATTTTAGAAAATCTAAAAAGTTTATAATACATTTGCACCTCAAATAAAAGAATCTGTTATCATTTTAATTCTAAAAGCATGCACATATCTACTACACTAACCAATAATAATCGCATAGAAATAGCAGATGTATTACGTGGTTTTGCCGTAATGGGAATTACGCTTATTCATTTTATCGAACGGTTTAGCCTCGGTAGCTATCCGAAAGAAACCTGTAATTTCCTGATATTTACGGATCGGGTAATATGGGACAGTGTATTTTTTGCATTTGCCGGTAAAGCATACTGCATTTTCGCGTTACTTTTCGGATTCAGTTTTTTTATTCAGGACAACTCACAAAAATAAACAGTGAATGATTTTCGTGGACGGTTTGCCTGGCGGTTGGTAATCCTTTTCTTTATAGCCTGTATCAATTCGACTTTATTTCCCGGTGAAATATTGATACTCTATGCATTGCTTGGTTATGTACTGATCGCGGTCTGTCGCCTTTCTACCCGCACAGTTGCGATCATAGCAGCTATTCTTTTACTACAACCTTTTGAATGGGGCCAAATAATTTATGCACTCATCCACCCCGAATATGTTATTAATGCTCAGTTCGATGCTCCATACTGGGAGATAGTCAATACAGTTCAGAGAGAAGGCTCTTTCTTTGAAATGTGCAAAACCGCAATAAGGAAAGGTAATATTGCTAACATAGGTTGGATGTTATTACATGGAAGGGTTACTCAAACTGCAGGACTGTTTATGGTAGGCATGCTAATAGGACGTAGCAATCTGTTTCCCTATTCAGAAAAAAATATAAAATTCTGGATTAAAGTATTTATCATCGTTACCATATCTTTTTTCCCGATTTATGGTTTGGCAGCTATACTTCCCGATTTTATAAGTCGTGAGGCCCTACTTGTGCCTTCCAGCCTTTTACTTAAGTCACTTTCAAATATTGCATTTACAGGAATACTGTTTGCAGGGATAATACTTATTTATTACCTTACAAAGTTTAAACGTGTTCTTCATGAATTAGCACCTTATGGACGTATGAGTTTGACAAACTACCTATCACAGTCTTTGATCGGGGGATTCTTGTTTTACAATTGGGGATTAGGACTCTACCGGTACACAGGCATTACAGTATGTTTTCTCATCGGTATAGGCGTGTTCTTTTTACAACTCTTTTTTTGTCGTTGGTGGCTTCGTTCACATCGTCATGGTCCATTGGAATGGTTATGGAAAAAAGCAACCTGGATTAGCATGCCAAACGCTTATAAGAAAGTCAAAGACCCTAATCTGGTTGAGCATTGAGCGGACACTTTTGCTTTCCCAATGGATGCGCTGAAATTGCCCAGCGTTCCGATAGCAGAACCGTGTACACGAAGAATTTCGGGAGCTGTCACATATTCACCTGTAAGTGTCAAACGGGATGCTTGCCAGAGAAAAGCGATTTCTTGCTTTTTTGTTTGCTCTGCCATGGCTTACTTCTTTTTTAATGGTTTGTTCGACATGACATACTGTTGCGCTTCCCTTGCAATCTGCGCCTGCGTTTTCACCGGATTCTGACGTAACCATGCTTCCAGTTCTTCTTTCTCAAAATACAACATCTTCCCCTGCGGTTTGTAGTGGGGGATTAGATTACCCGACGTCAATTTGTACAGGTAACTTTTCGATAGGTTGAGAAACTTACTCGCTTCATCAAAGCTGAATATGTTCTTTACCTGAAAAACCATTTGTTCGAGTTCTTCAACTCGCGTTTCAATACTCTTTAGCATAACTGATATTTATGTAATTGAACAAATGGAGTGTGCACCCTCCGTTATCTTGTAATCGATTACGGGGGCAAAGGTAATTTGCTGAAAATCAACTCTGATTAAGCGTTGTTTGAGGTATCAACCTATGCTCAATGTTTTTTCAGTTGTTTGACATAGCTGTCTATGATTTCCGATTTTTTAGGTGGGATATATTTAATACTGTCGTTTGCTGTGGATAAATCGCTGCTATTCAGATATTTTTCTTTCTTTGGGGCAAATACCAGTTTGTAGTTTGAGATAACTGACTGCCATTCATACGTGATAAACCCGTGTGCGCTCAATTTCATCATAAAATAGGCAAGGAGGCGATTGTTAGAGGATTTTAAAGCTCCGGTTAATCGGCAATAAAAAAAGTCTTCAAGTATTTGGGGAGTAATTTCAGTTGTAAAGATATGGGCTTCGTTGACACAGTTAGTTAACTTCTTAATTGCGCTGCTGTCCAGTTTGCAATTGAAAGGATTTTCCTTTCCTACTATCTTTTTAGGGAGAATTTTTTCTTCGGGTTCCGGTTCTGGTTCTGTTTGCACTTCAACTTCTATTGTTTCGTCTATTGGTTCTGAAGGATGCAATAAATTATTTTCTACTTCCTGCAGGTCTTCCAAATATTTACTGGAAACAACCATTTTGACGATAGAGGAAAAATAAGGCAATGATTCATCATATGAAGTAGGATTTTCAAGATATAGGCTGTCATCAAAATTTTCATAGCGGAAATCCGTGATTTTTTTGCGTTCAGCAGGCGTAAGCCTTTCAAAAAATGAACTTTCCCAAATAAAACTGGGAATATGCCAATCGAAAGCGAAAGATTTGAGAGCCGGAAATTTTTGATTTATGGATACGATTTCTTCCGTCACCCTGAAAATTTCTTTTCGGATATAATCCGGGCGTTGTTCGTAGTTAAGATAATCTTTTTTCATGGAAAACGCTTCTTTCATTGCAGCGTAATCCCGTTTGATGCACCTGTCAACGACTTCTTGAAGATATTTGAATTGTTTTTCAACCATCTGTCGTATCCTTTATTTTACAAAGATAGTGAATAGCAGGGTTTTGAGCGTAAAAAAGAGATAAAATCCGAAGGAGTAGAAAGGATTGTTGTTAATATTTCATAAAAAATATGCTTCGGAAACAGCCGAAGTACACTTTATTCTTGTTTTCGTTGAGTAGTACACATTTAGTACGCCTTATTAAATCAAAAACCACTGAAAATCAGCCGATTATCAGTGGTTTAATGTACCCAGAGCCGGGGGCAATAATATTAAATTTGATGAAATGTGGGGAAAATTATAATCAGCAAAATACATATTTAATTAACTGTATATTAATTTATTATAAACATATTTTCTTTTAATTGAATTTAATCAGATTGAAAGATTTTTAGCATGTGTGGGGAAAATGTGGGGAAAATAATTTACCTTTGCAAAGCAATACAAATCGTTGTTTTATGAAGGTAACATTTATAGTCAAGAAAGCAGCAAAACGCTATGACGTAGATTCTAAGGCTACTATTTACGTAAGATTGAGAGACGGGAGGCGTTTAGATTCGGTAGCTCCGACAAATCTATCCATAAATCCGAATCTTTGGGATGAGAAAGCGGAACAGGTAAAAAGTAAGGTCGTTTGTCCTGATGAAATCCGTACTTATTATAACGAGGAAGTGCGTAAACTAAAAACCTATCTTGAAAAAGAATACCAAGCTGAGAAAGAAGAAATCTCTAAAGAATGGCTGAAAACCGCTTTAGACAAATACTACAATCCACAGAAATATGATATACCTGAAGAAGTAATTGTCAAACCTACCATTGAGCAACTTTGCGACGATTTTTTGTTAAAACATAAGTTGTCCGATGTCCGGAAGAAAAATTTCAGAGTTATCAAAAGAGCCATGATGAGGTATGAACTTTTTGTACGTACCACTAAACGAGGACAAAAATCTTTTGTTCTGGATATAGACCAAGTAACATCCGATACTTTGCATGATATGTGGGATTTTTTTGAAAATGAACACCTATACTTCGAAAAATATCCTGCTATTTACGAAGCTATCCCTGAAAAACGCACACCCAAACCAAGAGGTGGAAATACCTTGATTGATTATTTCTGCCGGATAAGAACCTTTTTCCTTTGGTGTCATGAAAAGAAAAAAACTAAGAACAGACCATTCGATGAATTTCATATCGAAGAAAGTGTTTATGGTACGCCGTTTTATATTAACCTTGAGGAACGGGATAAAATCTTTGATGTTGACTTATCTGGTAATTCTAATTTGGAAACGCACCGGGATATTTTTATTTTCCAAAGTCTCATAGGTTGCCGTATTGGTGACTTATACCGTATGACGAAGCAAAATGTTATCAACGGAGCCATTGAGTATATTCCTCGTAAAACTAAAGAGGGAAATCCGGTAACTGTTCGTGTTCCGCTCAATGAAAAGGCTCTTTCTATCTTAGAAAAATACAAAGATATTGAGGGTGACAGGATATTGCCATTCGGATATGAGCAGGATTATAATGAAGCTATCAAAGAAATTTTCACATTGGCAGGAGTGACCCGGATTGTAACAATCCTGAACCCTCTTACTCGTGAAGAAGAAAAGCGACCGATAAATGAAGTTGCGAGTAGCCACTTGGCACGCCGGACGTTTATTGGAAACATTTATAAGAAAGTCAAAGACCCTAATTTGGTCGGAGCATTGAGTGGGCACAAGGAAGGAAGCAAAGCTTTTAATAGATACAGGGAGATTGATGAGGAAATGAAAAAAGAATTAGTGAGTTTATTGGATTAACTTAAAACTATATCTTCAAAAATATTGAGACTATAGATTATTATCATAAATTTGTTCAAAAAATCGTACCATTATGCCGTATTATCATCCACTAAAACAGTTAAATAAAGAAGACCGGTTGCGTACAACGAATAATCTTTTGAAATTACGCAAGCAGTTGGATAGGGATATTCCACAAAAAACAGCGACAGACACTTTGTTGCTTGCCACATGGAATATCCGTGAATTTGGTGACAATCGACGGAAAGAAAGTCTTTATTACTTGGCCGAAATCATTAGTCGATTTGATTTAATTGCTGTTCAGGAGGTTTCAGCAAATTTGAAAGGTCTTGAAAATCTTGTGTCATTACTTGATTTGAATTGGGATTATTTTGTTACCGATAGTACTGATGGTAGTACGGGTGGTGGTGAAAGAATGGCCTTTTTGTATGATAAAAGTAAAATATCTTTCAAGAAAATGGCGGGTGAAATCGTTTTACCCAAAGAAAAATTAATTGACGGTTGTTTACAATTCGCACGAACACCATTTTCTGTTGCTTTTCAGGCAGGTTGGTTCAAGTTTATTCTGACGACTGTACATATTTTTTATGGTTCGACTTCTTCAATGGATAAGAAAAAGCGGGAAAAAGAGATTGATATGATAACATCCGTTCTATCAAAACGAGCGAAGAAAGAGGATATAAGTTATGTATTATTAGGAGATTTCAATATTCCGAATGTGGATGACGATATGATGAAAGCATTAGAAAAATATGGTTTCACAGTTCCCACAGCCATCAAAGAACATCCATCCGATTTAGGCAATACAAACCATTACGACCAGATTGCTTTTAATCTTAAGTTGGATTCCACTATGACTATTTTTTCCGAGAAAAATCAAAAAGCAGGTTCGTTCAATTTTGCCGAAACTGTTTACAGGGAACAGGATATGGAAATATATAAGGAATATTTTCCGGATAAAATCAAAGAAAAAACAGAAAAGGAAATCAAAAAGTATTATCTTTCGACATGGCGAACTTTCCAAATATCAGACCATTTGCCACTTTGGGTAGAATTGAAAATTGATTTTAGCAATCAATATTTGGAGAAAATAAAAAAGCAATCGATTGAAATATAATCAAATACAAATTTCTAATGAGTACTGATTTAATAAAAGACCCGAATTTCAAACAATGGCTCGCAGACTTGAAAGTACGCATCCGCCAAAGCCAAGTGAAGGCAGCTATAAAAGTCAACACTGAATTGTTGCATCTATATTGGGATTTAGGTCATGATATTGTCATTCGCCAAATGGATGCGGTTTGGGGTAGCGGATTCTTTGATAAGTTAAGCAAAGAATTGAAATCTGAATTTCCTGATATGCAAGGATTTTCTGCCACAAACCTGAAATACTGTAAATATTTTTATCTATTCTATTCTCAAGATAACCAAATTCGTCACCAACTTGGTGATGAAACTCATTCTCAAACCAAAGATAAAAATCAAACTGCTGAAAATAAAGACACTACAATTCGTCACCAGCTTGGTGACGAATTAGAAAATCATCCGATATTTCAAATTCCATGGCGGCATCATGTGGAAATCTTTACTAAATGCAAATCCGTACATGAAGCCTTGTTTTATGTTCAAAAGACCATTAAAAACGGTTGGAGCAGGGCAGTATTGATGAATTTCATCGAAGCCGGTTTATATAAAAGCCAAGGGAAAGCAATAAATAACTTTGACCGCTTATTGCCTGATATCCACAGCGATTTAGTAAAAGAAACGCTGAAAGACCCATATAACTTTGATTTTCTAACACTTACAGAGAATTTTAAAGAAAAGGAATTGGAAGATGCTTTGGTCGCTAATATCACCAAATTCTTATTAGAACTCGGACATGGTTTTGCATACATGGGAAGACAATATCCGATAAAAATAGGTAATAAACCTCGGAATATGGATTTGTTGTTTTACCATTTGGAATTACGATGCTATGTGGTTATTGAATTGAAAGTTAAAGAATTTGAGCCTGAATATACAGGCAAACTCGGATATTACATCTCTGCAGTTAACAATCAGTTGAAAAAAGATATCGATAATCCTACAATCGGATTACTTATTGTTAAAAAAAAGGATAACATTGATGCTCAATACTCGCTGGAAAGTAGTAGTCAGCCGATAGGAATTTCGGAATATACATTTTCAAAACTATTGCCGGAAAACTTCAAATCTTCACTTCCTTCCATTGAAGAAATTGAAAGGGAATTAAATCAGGATATCGAAGAAGAATAAAATCTTATGAGCCAGAAAGATTTCGACAATTTCAAACAACGCCTGAAAGACTGGATGAACAGCCATCAGGAAGTGTACGACCAGTTTGAAGAAGAAATGAACCGGAAAAATTCAGAAGGCTACCAAATAATAATGACCAAAGCTATGGCATTGATTCCCGCATATCAAAACATCATCAGAAAGAAAGTGAATGCCGGGAACTACGAAGACTTTTCCGAAATAGATATCCTCACATCAAACAATGTATTGGCAAAGAACCTGATAAACGAGTTCGAGAATCCGGATGAATCGTCAATTGTTCCGGTCGTACTCTGTTGGTTGTACTTTGGAAAGAGTTTTGAACGAATGATAGAAAGAGGAGAGGAACTCAAAAACAATCCCGACACTCCATTTTTTCAGAAACAATTCATTGCTTATACAATCAAAATGTTAATGTCTCAATCTGTCAAGTTGGGGTTGCGGACAAAGGAATACTGGAAAGATTACTGCAAATTGAAGAAAGCCATTGACAATAATGAAATCATGGATTGGGCAATGGAACAAGAATTGTCCGCAAATGAAACTATTGCTATTGAAAAGAAAAAGCCTGGAAGAAAGAAAAACGAAAAGAACCTTTCCGAAATGTTATCCGATACTCCAACAGATAAACCCGATAACATCATCGATAGAATAGGAGAATACCTGATAACCAAACATTCCCAACAAGATTTAGCCTTGTTAAAAATCGCATTGGAAGAACTACTATACATTTACCCTTGCGAAGTAAAACCGTTCAGGGATGCTTTAGCCGCACAATACGGAGATAAAACCCATATTGTTGTTGAACGAGGCATTCAAAAAGCTCTCGAAGTATTAACCGACTATATGTCAAGCCGTGGAATATTTGTCAAAGATTTGCCGGACAACCGGGAACGGATTGATAAAATAAAAGAAATTCTCTCCGAATAAATTCGTTTAATTCGTTTTAAATATCGACGAATTAAACGAGTCGTAATCCATTGATAATCAGATTTATTTTGA
>JAVBUX010000260.1:0-12090 GCA_031554915.1 Bacteroidales bacterium
ACAATGGATAAACGTCTTCTTCAATTGTTATATGAAGATTATTTCAAAAACGGCTATACAATAGAGGAGTTTGAAACAGATTTTTCAGAAGAGATTTATAGTGTAAACAGCGCTCAAAAGATAGCCGACTGTATTCGTAAAATGATATATCTGTATTCCATTTAGACAGTATGCGTGCCTTAATTAAGGACAGTGTGTGTTACAAATATCCGAATAAAATTATGATCCGACCTATTGGAGATTATACTGTAGCTGATAGCATACATTTGATTAAAACTCTGGCATCATTTAATAAGGCTCTATGTGGGAAACTGGAGTTATCGCCCAATTCAGATCCTATCTTTGACCATCGCATTGACATCGTTTATTCAGAGGATAAGTGTTTAGATGTGTTTGCAATGCAAACTTGCGAAGTGTATAATTTAGATAAAATGGTATATCCTTATTATATATACTCGAAAATAAAGATAACATCACAACCAAGAGTACCTCAAGAAACAAAAGATAAATTAATAATTATTGCGTTGTTCCGGAACTTCGGGTTGAAATTAAATATGAATCCAGATTACTTTACAATTAATGAGGATGGAGGTACCATATTAAAGCCGGAATACATGGAAATTTTATCACTATTCTACGAACCAATATTTTATAGTGGAATAAAAGTAAGTGAAATAGATAAGGCAATAGAACTGTTGAAACAACCAGAGAAATAAATTTAGAAAATAGATTTATCATGAATATATTGTTGCTACCAATGATTAGTGGAGGATTTTCGCATTTGGTTCCTCTTTTTGTACTACATCAGCGTTATTTTAAACGGATGGAAAATGTGGATAGCTCTTTTTTGTTGTCGGGAAATTTGCATAAACAATATAAACAAGCAGGGATCAACGTACTTCCTATAGATTTTTCGACTATGAATGTATCAGAGCTACTAACGGCATTTGGAAATGACAAGGCTAATTTTGAGAGACACAATCAATCAGTTCGTAAATTAAATGATGCTTACTCATTATTTCGTCCGGATATTATTGTAGATAGCCATGAACCATTGAGTACATTGATTGCTGAAAAGAATGGAATTCCGCGGATATCCATATCTCGTACCGGATTTTTTCGAAGTATCGACAAAAGTCTTAGAAATCCAGCACACATCCATTCCTCGGAAAAACTCGATTCAGGAACAAAATTAGATTCTTCTGCCTTATTGGAACCAAGAGGAGAAAATTCGAAACGACTAAGAAAATTGTTACAGAAAACCTCTTTTGCAGAAGATGTTAATTATATTCTCGATTATCTGTCAACAGCTAAAACTAAGTTAATTCCGGGTATTCCTTCTATCGAACTATTATCTGATAATATAGATAATAAGAATTCATATTTTTACACGGGACCTTTGCTTACAGAGGACAATCCTTCCGAGCTGTTATTGAAAGAATTGAATTGCTTTTTTGATCATCATAGAAATAGAAAAAAAGTATTTATTACAACAGGTCTGATAGATCGTGATGATATTGACGAAATGACAGACTACTTGATGGAAAAAGGATATGCTGTGATTTCAACAAGAAAACAGGAACGAATAATTGACAAAGAACGTTTTTTTTACAATCCGTTTCTTCCGTTAAACTACATTTGTTCTTCTGTAGATTTGGTTATCCATCAATGTGGGAGTGGTATTTATCATTATCCTATTCTTCACCAAAAACCGGCAATAACCATTGGGACACAATGTTACGATATATAAGATGTGGCATTAATACTACAACAACTTCAATTATCGGGCCATGTCCCTTCGTCAAGAGACAATATTGCCTATATGGATATATTCAAAAATCATATCGAGGCTTTTGAAAAAAACACCCTATACAATGACCTGAAATTAAAAGAAGCAAGAGACGAAATATATAATACAATGCTTGATTTTGATATGGACAAAGTCGTTGAATTTACCTTAAGTATGACATGATGAGCATAGAATTATTCCCATATATTTTTGGTCGGATAGGTGGCGCTTCGTTTGATAATAATTACAAATTGGAAGATGCGGTCATAATCCAACTGGTGAAAAAACTGGAAAGCGAAGAACTGCATTCTAATAAATTGAGGCAGCAGTTGATGGATATACTATATGAAAAAATAGCTACATCGTCAAGCACCAAAGAACAAAATGAGTTGTTAAACTTAAAAAGGGATATCCATAACCAACGGAGTGTTGAAAAACAAATAGGAAAAGATATTATTCTGCACAGTTTGGAGTTAAGCCGGCTTGTGAAAGAATATTCCCAACAACAATTGATTATTGAAAATATTGAAAGTGAAATTGAGATTTCCCATAATCAGACTGTTACATCGGAAATTAGGGCGCTAGGGTCAATGGCAAACGAATTTTTTCTGAGTAATGGTTTGCTGTTCTCGTCAGATAGTGTACCTATTGGAGTATTCGATTTTATTGGGAAGCCATATAGTTCCTTAAACAAAAAAGAACGAAAAATGGTATTTACGATGTTGCGTTATTTGAGTCGTAGCACAGCAAAAACAACACCCTTTAGCAGTTTTAATGCCACTTTTTTATTGAAACAAGAAGGAGATGATTTTTATCCTGTAAAATTAGAAAAAAGCGTTTCTAAGATAAGTATCAATAACCTTGTTTACTTGATTGTAATTAATACCCTGCAGGCCGTTTTCTCTGTGAAGAAAACTTTTCATGTGTTTGTTAATCCTTCTATCCGATTTGTTGACGGGGCCATCAATTATTTTCATAATCAAGATAATAACGAGGCTTTTTTCAATACTCAAAATGCACCTATCATACAATTTATCATTGATTTTTTATCTACTGATAATATTATTACTTACAATGACTTACTACATGAAATAATCCGTGTTTCCGGAGAAGATATTGAAAATGTAAAATCATATACAGAACAATTAATACAACAAGGAATCGTGATTGTTCAGCCACCGGTACTTATAAAAGATAGGAATTGGGCTGTCAAGCTTTCTTCGTATTTGAAAAAATTAATACATGACGATGATTGCAGAGAGGTAGTGACTGTCTTGGTGAATATCCTGGATTCGGCTATTTCCTCGGCTACTTTATTGGAAAGTATATTTGATGTAAAAGAAAGAGAGGGGATATGTCACGGTGTTTACAATCGCTTCTTATCGGATATGGATAAGATCAAAGATATGACAGCAGGTATTGAAATCAGTAAAATCATGGAGCAATTATCTCCATCTATGTTATTTTATGAAGATACTTATACTGATGATATTGCCGGAGCTAATTTTGAAAAACAGAGAAGTCGTATAAGTAAATTGGGAAAACTATATGGTTTCATTGATGGAAAATATGGAAGGAAGACAGTGTTAAGAACAGCTATAAAACAACAACTGAAGGCATTATATCCAGATGGAAAGGCGCCATTATTATCATTTTATTCGGATATTTACTTGAAACACAAGGTGTCTGAAAAAGTTATGGTAAGTTATGGTCAAGATCTCTGTCAGGAATTGGAGTCTTTGATGTGTTTTTTGAAAAATAACGACCCTGACGAATTGTATATAGACGAATGGTTGAATTGTTCTGGCATGGCTGAATCCGAAATTCCCTCATTTGGATTATTTCTGCAAATATGCAATGATACATTTATTGTCAATAATCTTACATCCGGTATTGCTTCAAATATATCCAGGTTTATTGATTTTTATGCTTCGTCTCCAATAGTTAGCGAGATTCGAAGTAAAATACTGGAAGTATATGGCGATAGCATAGTTGCCGAGTTGACAGATGCTTCTATTCATAATACCAATACCTTTGCAGGATTGGTCGATGTTGTCATAGATGTATCGCAAAAAAAGAGTAGTCAGCAAAAAAATATTAACTTGAAAGATTTATTTATATGTGTTGATAATAACGAGCAAGTGATTCTTCAAAATGAACGGGGAGAGCGTGTTGTTCCCATTGATTTTTCGATGGAGTCTATAAACCGGCGTTCAGCGCTCATGCGGTTTATTGATATTTTCAGTGATTTCAATTCAGAAGGTCTTAGTCTGTTATTACAAGTAATAGACCAATCTGTTATTGCAAACAAACTACAGACTGAATCCATAATTCTTATCCCACGTGTCTATTACTCAGGTGTTGTGTTGTCACGGAAAAGATGGTTGGTTAGTATAAATTTTTTGAATGATTTGTTTCCTTCCAACAAGCAAGAAGCAATACAATTTGTAAAATTCAATAATTGGAGGAAGGAAAATGGAATTCCGGATCATATTTTTGTTAAACAAGGCATGGTTTATACGGGCAATAAACCTCAATACCTCAATTTGAAATCACCTCTGTATTTTCAATTATTAAAAAACTCTATAGCAAATATGAAAACTGATTTTGTGGAACTGTCGGAAATGCTGCCGACACCGGAACAGTTATATCGAAAAAGTGATGGATACTCGTATGTAACTGAATATATACTCAATATTACTAACTCTGAAAATAATAACGGAAATGATAAATAAAAGATCTTGGATTTCTCTCCATATTTTTTATAACGGTGATTTAAATAAATTGTTATGGAAACTATTGATCCCATTTGTAGAACAATTATATACCAGTCATTTAATCAATCACTATTTTTTCATTCGGTATTGGGAAGGAGGAACGCATATTCGGTTAAGGATATTGCCGACAGGTAATTTATCTCCGGAATGGATAGAAAATGGATTGATAAATGCTTTGGAGACAAATAGAGCTCTTCAAGAAGAGGTGAGAATTGTTTTGACGGAATATGTTCCGGAATTCAAAAGATATGGTGGCTCTCACTCAATAAATTTGGCTGAAGAATGCTTTGAATATTCATCGAATGCTATAATGAAAATTCTAAAACAACATGAAAAGGATTGGAATTACAGTAATGCGATTTCATTTGCAATGCAAATGCATTTATTATTTCTCAAAAATAGTGGGATGAATGATAGCGAAATACAACAGTTTTTAGATTTTTTGATTCAGGCAAACATTTCATTCGCAGTTAAAGAAGGTAGGAATATTGATTTGGAAGAAAAAATGAAATCAATACTAACATATTTTGAAAATTCGTATAATCAACAAAAAGAATCGATAGACTATATGTGTAATGTTCTTTGGATGCAAGAGACTAATACATTTGATGGTTGGCGGGAATCCTGGAGTAAAAATATACAGTCTCTTATTACCAAGTATAATAATCTTGATTTAAAAGGCGGAATAGAAGCTCCACAATGGATAGGTATAATAACAGACTTACCTGTTCCTTCAGATCAATTAAGAAAATGGACAATATGGAATTCTTATTTTCACATGAGTAATAATCGTATAGGACTTCATCTAAGAGATGAACCCTTTATCTATTTTGTTCTAAAAAAAGGATTATTCGCCATCTTTAATTCGATTTAGATGACAAAACAATAACTCCCCCTTCTCATCACGTAAGTGCATTCCATTTCCCAGGCAGTATCTGAAGTGTTTACAGTCTTTACACAGTCCGGATTTCATCCATGAACGATCTCGATGAGGCTGGTATTTATCATTCCAGATTGTCATGAAATCATCAGTGTAGATATTTCCCTGTATGAAATTAGAACGAAGGTTGGGGCATGCGGAAATGGAGCCGTCTATTAGGATAGATCCGACTGAAATACCTGCATGACAAAAGAAAAAATGATCCCGCACATCTGATTCGTAAGAACTGAGGTAGCCCTCGCATCCGTAATTGAGTCGAATCCGGCCTTCCTGGCGGGTTGCTTTGATAAAATCAAAAAGTTGTTTGAATTGATTCGGAGTCAATTGTAGTTCTGTGTCCGTTTTTGCCCGGCCGATAGGGATAATAGTAAATATCCGCCACGCTTTAACGCCCGTGTTGATCAATAGCTCTTTTAATTCTTTCAATTCAGGAAAGGTATATCCGCTGACACAGGTAACTACATCGAAATTTAGTTCATCTCCTTTGGAAGCGAAGATTTGAATTGCCTGAAGAGCCTTTTGAAAACTCTCTTTGTTTCCCCTCATCCGGTTGTGCGATTCTTCCAATCCATCGAGGCTAACAGTTACGGAGCGTAATCCGGATTTCATTAGCCGGTTTACTTTTTCTTCAGTAACAGCCATTCCATTAGTGACGAATCCCCATGGAAACTCCCTTTTGTATAGTTCTTGTCCGCATAATTCCAGGTCATCACGCAGCAAAGGTTCTCCGCCTGTAATAACAATCATGGTATGGTGAGGATCGACATGAGGACGTATGTTATCGATAGCTCTGAGGAAATCTTCCAGAGGCATGTCTTTTTGTTGCATGCTTTTACGACAATCACTTCCACAGTGCTTGCAGGTCAGATTGCAACGGAGAGTGCATTCCCAGAATAAGTATTTCAGTTGATGCCTGGCAGTCTCGTTTTTCCTGTATTGCCGGAATAATTCCAGCCCAAGTTTTTTCCGAAATGAAAGATTTTCAACTCCCATTATAGATTTGTATCCGGTTTAACTTTAATTGTTCCTAAATTTTTCTCCGCTTTTCCTGAATACCAGGATCCGCTTCCATCGGTAAATTTAGGATTCGTAAAAAGTACAGAGTCTTTTTTTGTCAGAAAACGGCCATTGGAAGCTCCGTCAATATCCTCTACCAGATAAATATATTTTTTAGAAGAGGGGTATCCCGTATATTCGAAAGAAAAATCTCCGTTTTCATTTGTTTTAGTACGCAAAGAGTCTCCTTTTGGATTCTCATAGTAGTTCCCCACACCATCTTTCCATGTTGAGTATTCGATTAAAGTGACCTGAAGATCACGAATTGACTTATTATTTTCTTCGGAAATAATTTTTCCTGTTACTTTAAAATTGGCAGAGGGGACTCCATACATACAAATAAGAGGTCCTTCTCCGTTTTCACTAAGATCATCACAGGATGAAAATCCTAATGCGGAAAGAGTAAAAGAAATGATTCCTGAAAAAAGAAAAGTTAATCTGTTATTTGATTTTTTCATGCTTGTATCAACTATGTTATGAATTTTCATTTGTATTTATAAAACCTAAATGTAAAAACAAATCAAACGTTGCATCAAAAATCAGAAATTATTTATCTTTTAGTTTTTCAAGCCATTCCAGTACCAACTCTTTCATTTGTTCGTGATAACGGAAGTCTTTTTTAAAGCCCCATCCATGTCCTCCTACAGGAAATATATAAAGACTGGATGCAATATTTTTTTCTTTCAAACCCCTGTAAAATGAGATGCTGTTTTCCGGAACTACTGCCTTGTCGTCATCACTCAAAAGAAGTATTGTCGGAGGAGTGTTTTCTTTGATATGTTTTTCGTTAGAATAATAATTAATCAGCTCTTGATTTTTCTCATTGTCTCCGAGCAGATTTTTTCGTGAACCAATATGGGTATTAATCTCTCCGAATGTGATCACAGGATAAAACAATATCCCAAAATCCGGGCGAGAGGTTTCATCGAAATGAGTTAGTAGTGTTGAAGCCAGGTGTCCTCCTGCGGAAAATCCGGAGACTCCAATCTTATTCGGATTGATACCCCATTCAGCAGCTTTGTTGCGTATGATTCTCATAGCTTCCTGAACATCTTTCAAAGGTATCTCATGGTGGCCGTTAGGTAATCTGTATTTCATGACGATTCCGGTAATCCCGTTTTCAGCAAACCATTGGGCATAATCGGTTCCTTCGTGTGTGGCAGCTTCTATTCCATATCCTCCACCGGGACAAATAAGAATCGCCATACCTGTGTTTTTTGTCTTGTCTGCCGGATAAACTTTAAAAGAGGCTTCTTTGATGTTTGAGATACGCCCGGCAGGATCTACCGTTTCTTCTTTAGTTATTCCGTTACTTTCTTTAGCTCCATTAGGCCAAACAGGGACTTCGATCACCTTTTGTGCATTCATTGCCATACTTGTTAAAAGTAAAATAGAAAAAATAAGTTTCTTCATTGTGGCTGTATTATTTGATTTTTGAAATACTATTACAAAAGTAAACAAAAAAAACCTGTAACCAAAGGATACAGGTTCTTTGAATACCAAATAGATTTACTTATTTTACAGCATAAAATGCTTTGCTTTGAGCAACTTGTTTGAATGCCATAACTCCGGCTTCATCAACGCTAACAGGCATTTTAGTTCCATCAGGTAAAAACATCAAAGCCTGGTTTTCACCTACAATTTGCATTAAATTAGTAGCAACGCCATTGGCCTCCACGCTCCAGATCTTATTCTCCCGGTTAAAATGGAAGTAAGCGGTGTCATCAGATCCGTCTTTTTCGACTTTATAACCATCTTTTGTCGAGGTGATCGTATATTGAGCATCTTTTGTCTCTACTTTCTTAACAGTTCCTTCGACAACCGGATTTTCATCTGTCCAAAATTCAATAGAGTTTAATACTACGATGTCTGCAAGCCACGCAATTTCATAAATAGGAACGATACAAAAAGCAACAAATACCAGCTCATTAATGAATTTGTCACCAATAGTTTTATTCCAAGCCAAAAGTTTGTTGAATAAAGCAAAAGATCCGATACAAGAAGAAAATAATACACTACAACTCATCAATACCGCAATCATTGGTAGATAAAATCTCTTTTTCATAAAATTTTTGTTAGTTTTATTAATGTGAATATTATCAATTTAGTCGTATTATACTTTAATTATTTAGATAGGTTTCTTAATGCAAAAGTAAAACAATTATTGAAAAAAGTGAAATAATCTGTCTGATTATTGTACTTTTGTGGAAAATTGTAAATGTAATTAACTTAAACATAAAAAAATAGGATCATTATGAAAAAAGTTGGATTATTCCTGATAAGTTTGTTGATTTTGACCGGATGTTCATCTGCAAAATCGATAAAAGTCGCAATTACAAACGCTTCGAATGTGGATAAAACAAACGAAATGGTTAGTGTTGAATGGCCTAAAGTTGTCGAAAAACTGGCATTAACAGAAAAACAAGCTTTTGTAGTCTTGAGTGAAACAGGAGCACAGGTGCCTTATCAGATTATTTACAATGGAGAAACAACACCTCAGTCGGTTATTTTTCCGGCGACTGTTTTAGAAGGGTCCACAATTAATTATACAATTAAAATCGGCAAACCTGAAGAATTTGCAAGAAAAACATTTGGAAGAGCAGTCCCTGAACGCAAAGACGATTTTGCATGGGAAAATGATCGAATTGCTTTTCGGATGTATGGCCCGGCTTTAGCCCCGGAAAACCCCAGCAATGGAGTGGATGTCTGGTTGAAGAAGACCAACGATCTGATTGTTGACAAATTTTATAAAGACGATCTGGAAAAGAAGCTCTCTTATCATGTCGATCATGGTCTTGGGCTTGATTGTTACAAAGTCGGTCATACCCTGGGTGCCGGAGGTATAGCTCCGTTTCTTAAAGATTCCTTATGGATAGGAGGCCCTTATGCAAAAGCCAGATTGTTGGATTCAGGACTTCTGCGTACTAGTTTTGAACTCGAATATGACTCTATTCCCCTGGATGGTAAGACGATAACAGGTAAAATTACCATATCATTGGATGCATATTCTCAGTTTAATAAAGCTGTGGTTTCTTATGACGGAGATTTTGATAATTTTCAAGTAGCCGGAGCTATTTGGTTACATAGTGAGAAAGAGTTAGGTAACATGAAATCCAACCAGGAAGCAGGATATGTTGCTTATGGAGAAAATGCTTCGGATTCGAAAGTTCCTGCAGGCAGAACATATTTGGGGGTTATTTTCCCCAATGGAATGAAAATAGCCGATCGTCATAACGATCATTTGATCGGATTAGCTGATTATAAAAAAGGAGATAAATTTACCTATTATTTTGGAGCGGGCTGGAGTGATTGGGGATTCGCTACTGATGACTCCTGGTTTGACTATGTGAATAAATATGCCATGCAAATAAAACAACCTCTACAGGTTATTATACAATAAATGATGAACGAATTATTCGAAAAAATACAAAGTGCAAGTAAAACATTGAATCTGATTGATGAAGAAAAAGTCAATCAGGTTCTTCGGTTTATTGGAAAACAAATGTTATCCAATCTTGATGTTGTCTTATCTGAAAACAAAAAAGATTTGGACAGAATGAGTCCGAACGATCCGAAATATGATCGCCTTAAACTTACAGAGGATTGTATCCGAGGAATAGCATCCGATATGCTTCATGTTGCAGAATTACCGTCTCCTCTAGAACAGATACTAACACAGGAAATTCGTCCTAACGGGATGCATCTGAAAAAAATATCAGTGCCGTTTGGAGTGGTAGGAGTGATCTATGAAGCCCGACCAAATGTCACTCTCGATGTTTTTTCTCTTTGCCTGAAATCAGGGAATGCCTGTGTCCTCAAAGGGGGATCTGAGGCAGAATATTCGAACCGGGCTATGGTCAGTATTATTCAAGATGCGTTGTCTGCTGAAGGTCTTAATCCGGATGTTTGTACTTTGTTGCCATCGACAAGAGAAGCAACTGCGGAATTGCTGAATGCCGTCGGATATGTCGATTTGATTATTCCACGTGGAAGTCAAAACCTGATTCAATATGTAAGAGATAACTCCAGGATTCCTGTAATAGAAACGGGTGCAGGTATTTGTCATACTTATTTTGATAAAACAGGAGATAAAGAAAAAGGCCAGGAAATAATTACCAATGCCAAGATTCGACGTGTAAGTGTTTGTAATGCATTGGATTGTCTGATTGTTCATCAGGATCGTTTACTGGACTTACCTTACTTGTGTGAAAAGTTGGCAGATAAGAATGTCATTATCTATGCTGATATGTTTTCGTACAGTATTCTGACAAAAACTTATCCTTCAGCGTTATTGCAACCGGCTTATGATGGGTGCTATGGCACTGAATTCTTAGATTATAAAATGAGTATTCTGACTGTCCAGTCTATAGAAGAGGCAATGGAGCATATTTCATGTTATGGGTCTAAACACAGTGAGTGCATTGTCTCAGAATCAGGCGAACAGGTTGCGTTATTTCAAAAAATGGTTGATGCAGCTTGTGTGTATGCAAATGTTTCTACCGCCTTTACAGATGGAGCTCAATTTGGAATGGGAGCGGAAATCGGGATCAGTACACAGAAATTACATGCCCGGGGACCAATGGCTCTTAAAGAGTTGACAACATATAAATGGTTGATCAATGGTAATGGTCAAACTAGAAATAATTAAGTAAATAAAGAAAGAAATGAAAGTATTCACTAATGTAAAGGATCTGGGAGACTTAAATGCCGCCATAAAAGAGGCGCTCGAAATAAAGAAAAATCGGTTTGCATACAAACATCTGGGAGAGAACAAGACTTTATTAATGGTATTCTTTAATTCCAGTTTGAGAACCCGCCTCAGTACCCAGAAAGCTGCGATGAACCTGGGTATGAATACAATGGTTTTGGATGTAAACCAAGGTGCCTGGAAATTGGAAACCGAACGTGGAGTTATAATGGATGGCGATAAACCGGAACATTTGCTCGAAGCGATCCCCGTAATGAGTTGTTATTGCGATATCATCGGGGTGCGTTCTTTTGCTCAATTTGAGAGTAAAGAAGACGATTACAATGAAAAAGTGCTGAACCAGTTTATTCAATATTCCAGAAAACCTGTTTTTAGTATGGAAGGCGCGACGTCTCATCCATTACAGGCTTTTGCTGATTTGATTACTATAGAAGAGTACAAAAAGAAAGACCGGCCAAAAGTTGTTTTGACCTGGGCTCCTCATCCAAAAGCTTTGCCTCAGGCAGTGCCTAATTCTTTTGCCGATTTTATGAATGAAGCAAATGTGGATTTTGTGATCACCCACCCGGAAGGATATGAACTGAGTGAAAAATTCGTAAGAGGAGCAAAAGTGGAATACAATCAGCATAAAGCATTTGAAGGTGCAGATTTTATTTATGCGAAGAATTGGGCTGCATATAAAGATCCGAACTATGGTCAGATTTTAAGTAAAGATATGAATTGGACCGTAAATACGGAAAAAATGGCGTTAACGAATAATGCTCATTTTATGCATTGTTTGCCTGTACGACGCAATATGATTGTTACGGATGACGTGATT
>JAVBUX010000107.1:0-3080 GCA_031554915.1 Bacteroidales bacterium
GGCCTACAATCTGGGAGGCATCTGCAATAACATCTTCCGGCAAACCTATTTTACGGGCTATTTCGATAGCAAATGAACTTCCGGGGTTACCAATCGACAATTTGAAGAGCGGCTGCATTTCATGCCGATCGTATAACATTGCTCCATTAATAACTCCCTCATGTTCATCTGCATAATGCTTCAAATTCTGATAGTGGGTCGTAATCACACCAAAACTCTGTTTTTTATTAAAACGATCCAACAAAGTTTCTGCTATAGCGCCTCCAATCTGAGGCTCTGTACCACTTCCGAACTCATCGATCAATACAATCGATTTCGGGTTACAATTACGAACAAAATACTTCATGTTCGTCAGATGGGAACTGTAAGTACTCAGATCATTTTCGATCGATTGTTCATCTCCAATATCAATAAATATATCATTAAAAATACCGGTACGTGAGCTTTCATATAAAGGAATCAATATCCCTGATTGAAGCATGTATTGTAGCAATCCTACCGTCTTCAGACAGACGGATTTTCCCCCTGCATTTGGTCCTGAAATCAGTAATATACGCCCTTTTCCAGATGTCAATTCAATATCTAATGGGACAACAGTCTTGTTTTGTCTGCGATGTGACAAAAACAATAAAGGATGAACAGCACGTATCCAATCCAATTGTTGTTTATCTTCAAATATCGGCAAAATAGCCTGAATATCCAAGGCAAAAATAGCTTTGGCTCTGATAAAATCGATCTGAGCCAGAAATTCGTATGAATGTAGGATATTTGGAGTCTCCGGACGAATAAAATTAGTAAAATCAGTCAGGATACGAATAATTTCTCGTTTTTCCTCACTTTCCAATTCCCGGATACGGTTATTGGCTTCAACCACTTCAGCCGGTTCGATGAACACCGTTTTTCCACTGGCAGATTCATCATGAACAATTCCTCTTAACTTACGTTTGAAAGCCGGAGCAACCGGGATCACCAACCTTCCGTCGCGCATAGTAGGCGCTACATCCTTATCGACAAGACCTTCAGATTGAGCTGCCCGTAAAATGCTATTCAAGGTTTTTGAAATACCATTCATCGTCTGGGTCATATCTTTTCTGATACGTGCTAATTCTGGTGATGCATTGTCTTTTATTTGACCGAATTTATCTAAAATGGTATCGATACGTTTGGTGATCTGAGGAAAGGTTCCTACATCTGACGCTAATTCACATAAGTAAGGGTAAGCATCACTTTCTTCCGCTTTAATTTGGAAAAAACGCACAATTCCGTTGATTGTTTCCAAGGAACGGCGAATATCAAACAATTCTTTTTCAAGCAAATACGTACCTTCAATACGAATTTTCTTCAATGAGTCACGGACATCATAAAAATTTCCGGAAGGAAATTCATCTTCTTCCTGTAAGATCCGGATAAATTCATTTGTCTGATAAAGTTGCTGTTTTATAAATTGATAATCGGTAGAGAAAGCCATTTGTTCAACTCTCTCTTCTCCCAAAGAACAAAGACACTTGGCTGTAACCAAATGTCTTATCTTATCAAAACCGATTTTTTGTTCAAAATTTTCTGGATAAATCATTTAATTGAAACTTCTTTTCCGGCTTCAAGGGCTTTTAAGTTAACTCCAACCACTTCATCTCCTTTTCTTCCGAAAATACTACGAATCCCTTCCTGTAATTTCGAGAAATCAATTCCGAGGTATGGAGAAGCAGCGCCCAACATCACAATATTACTTGAACGTGAGGCTCCTAAATCTTTTGCTATTTGTTCTACATCCAAAATCACTTTATTAGGTAATACTTCGTAAGTAGCCATTACCTCTTCCATTTCCGGATAATTTGGTATATTCTCAAATGGTTTGGAATTTGTCACTATCCACCCATCTTTCTTTAAATAAGGGAGATAACGAAGCGCTTCCATTGGTTCGAGAGAAATGATAATATCTGCCGAGCCCAATGGGATCAAATCCGATGCAACCGGTTTGTCACTTATTCTCAGGTGTGATTGCACATCTCCACCACGCTGGCTCATTCCATGTACTTCCGATTGTTTCATATACAATCCGTTTTGCAGAGCAGCCTGACCGATTACTGCTGCTATAGAAAGAATTCCTTGTCCCCCTACCCCTGCTAATATAATATCTGTCTTCATTGTTTTGTTTTTTGCTGGTTCATCATTTTGTTGATGGGTAAATATAATTCGCCACTACTTTCTTGCGGCTTTGGCTTTTTTTGCGTGAGTTTGAATACATTCTCTACATGGTACTATCACAGATAGGCCTTTGTATTCAATTTCTTCACGAATCATAGCTTTCATTTCCTCATAATTTTTCTTCAGAGGTACTATTTCCCTTAAATGTTCGGGAGCTACTCCGATTCCTTTGCAAATATTATGAATACGACCGGTGCCCGCAGAATCCTGCCCTCCAGTCATGCCTGTGGTTTCATTATCGGAAATAATAATGAGGACATTAGCGTTTTCATTGACACAGTCTAATAATCCGGTCATGCCAGAATGAGTAAAAGTAGAATCCCCAATCACTGCAACAGCAGGAAATACTCCGGCATCAGAAGCTCCTTTGGCCATTGTGATCGAAGCACCCATGTCGATACAGGTATCGATAGCACGGAATGGAGGCAACGCCCCAAGAGTGTAACAACCTATGTCACTGAACACCTTCGGCGATTCGTATTCTTTAAGTACTTCGTTCAGAGCTTCATACACATCACGGTGTCCACATCCGACGCAAAGTGCTGGAGGACGCATCTCGACTACTTCCGGGACAAAATAATATGATTGAACGTCTTTCCCTAATGCCTTTTTTACTTTATCTGGATTGAGTTCCCCATCACGTTGAAGAGTTCCATCCAAACGTCCGTGAACCTTAATTCCACGTCCCAAATAACCCTTCAATTGTTCTTCTACGACAGGGAAACCATCTTCCAATACCAGAATTTCATCACATTCATCAACCAAACGAGTCAATTGCTTCTTAGGAAGCGGATACTGGCTTATTTTCAATACCGGATGTTCAAAACCATCAGGAAAATTTTCTTGCAAATAATTAAATGCAATACCACAGGCAA
>JAVBUX010000057.1:0-4374 GCA_031554915.1 Bacteroidales bacterium
ACTTCTCTTTATTCATTGCAACTTTTGTTATTAGTTGCAAAGCTATAAATTGAAATCGTCGCGCTCCGAAAATCTCCGTAACTAACTAAATTTCAAATATTTCAAAGAGCTATTTTAGATTTTAATGGGACAGCAATGATAATTTTTATGAATTTAACGGATTTTGTTCAACATTTTGCAACTCAATTTGAAGAGACTCCATCTGCTTCATTTACTCCAATAACTGAATTCAAAAATCTGGGAGAATGGTCGTCCTTGATGGCGCTAAGCATTATTGCGATGGCAGACGAAGAGTATGGAGTGAAACTGAAAGGAATTGATATTCGTTCGGCAGTTACAATAGAAGATTTATATAACACTGTCAAATCAAGAATGTAAGCATGGCATTTCTTGAAATCAAAAATGTCCGCATGACCGGATTATCCGCATGTGTTCCACAACACTCGGAAGAAATAGCTTCGCTTTCAGTTCTGCAGGGGGATGAAGCTGAAAAATTAATGCTGTCAACCGGAATTGAGCGAAGGAGGACTGCTAATAAAGGGATCTGTACTTCCGACTTGTGTTTCGAAGCAGCCAAACGGTTAATATCCGATTTGTGTTGGGATAAAAATGAGATTGATTGTCTTATTTTTGTTACGCAAACCCCAGATTATTTTGTTCCCGCCACATCCTGTATTTTGCAAAACCGATTAGGCCTGAGTGAAGACTGCTATACTTTAGATGTTTCTTTGGGGTGTTCCGGTTGGGTGTATGGACTCAGTGTGTTATCTTCCCTGCTAACAAATGGGAGTATGAAAAAAGGTCTGTTGTTGGTTGGAGACATCACTTTAGCCGGATGCTCTCCCGAGGACAAAAGTACTTATCCTTTATTTGGAGATGCCGGATCGGCAACAGCATTAGAGTTTTATCAAGGGGCAGCCGGATTTAAATTTCATTTGAGTACAGATGGTTCAGGACATAAAGCTATTTATGTACCCGATGGGAGTTTGGCTGGAAGAAACCCCGTCAATGTTAATTCTTTTACGAAGGAAGAAATTGAGCCGGGAATAATACGGAATCGTTTGAATACTGTTCTTGACGGTATGGATGTTTTTTCATTTGGCATATCCAAAGTTCCTGAAACAGTGACCCGGACATTAGATCATTTTTCTATTGATAAAGAAAAAGTAGATTATTTTGTATTTCATCAGGCGAATCTTTTTTTGAACGAGAAAATTCGGAAAAAACTTCAATTGTCGAAAGAAAAAGTTCCTTATTCGTTGAAAGACTTTGGAAATACAAGTTCGGCAACTATTCCGTTGACTATGGTGATGGAATTGAAACAACGATTACAAAATGAACCATTGAGTTTTATTGCTTGTGGTTTTGGTGTCGGATTGTCGTGGGGAACCGTTGCCTTTGAAACAGAGAAAGTCATGGTGTCGGACTTAGTAGAAATCTGATTTATATGTTTCCGAAAGTTTCGATAGTTACCCCTGTTTATAACGGTGGATCGTTTATAGAAGAATATTTCGAAAGTATCCTTGCGCAAACTTTTCAAAACTGGGAGTGTATTGTAGTAAATGATGGTTCGACCGATAATACATTGAAAATTATTGAAAAGTATGCCAGTCGAGACGTTCGGATATCTTATTTTACTATTCCTAATAGTGGGGCGCCTAAAACACCTCGAGATTTGGCTATATCAAAGGCAAAAGGGGAATGGATACTCCCTGTCGATGCAGATGATAAAATAAATGGAAATTATATTGAAGAAATGCTTTCTCGTGCTCAGAAAACAAGCGCCGATATTATTTTTCCATGTGTCAAATACTTCAAGGATGAGTTGAATGGAACACCAATCTATACACTGCCCATAAAATCATTTGATCAGTATAGTGTTATTGATGGAAAAGATGCAGTTGTTTTAACCACTTTTGATGTAAAAATTGGCACAAATGGGGGATTGATCAAACATTCCTTATGGCAATTTCTTTCCTTGTTCAATACAAAAATTAATTTTTTGCGAGCTGATGAATATGATATGAGAGAGTTGTTAATAAATGCAGGTAAAGTAGCATTCTCGGATTCTGTTTATTACTATAGGCAACATGCTGGTGGTGTAACAAAGAAAATCAGTGCCAAGTCTTTTGAATATTTAATTGCCGACAGCATACTTGAACAATTGTTTGTGAAATACTTTGGCGAGAATAGTAGTCAAGTGAGGCAAATTCGTAAGCATCGAGTATTAGGAATCGTAAGTAGGAAAATATTGTGGTTCCGCACTTTTCATCAATTTAACAGTCAGGAAAGAAGGTATATCAGACGTTTGATGAATGAATATTCCAAAGAAATTAAACTAAAATATTACTTTGATTTTTCAGTCTTGAAAAAAATATCATATTATGCCATATTACAATACAAAACATCTTCTAGTCAGAATGTGAAACGATTTCGTTCGAGATGTTTGGAAAAAATCCGTGCAGGATGGTTTTTATTTAAACGCCTATCTTGTTTCAGAAAATTATTTATCAATTACATAGAAATATCCATTACTGAAAAATGTACCTTGAATTGTCAGTTTTGCAGTGCTGAGGTGCCAAATCTTCAAAATCCCAAACATTACGAAACAGACAAAATTATAAAAAGTCTCAAAAATTTGTTAGATCAGACAGGATGGATAAGCTGGCTGAGGATCTTAGGAGGAGAACCTTTTTTGCATCGGGATTTGGGTACAATCGTAGATTTCGTACTACAGTATAAACAAATAAGGGAAATACGGATTGTTACCAACGCGACCATTATTCCCAGTCCTGATCTTTTGGAAATACTCAAAAAAAAGAGAGTCGTCATTGACATCAGTTCTTACGACTCAATTAAAAAAAAACAAGAACAATTTACACAATATTTGAAAGAACAAAATTTGTCCTATCATATATGGACAGGAGAGAATTGGAGAGATTATGGTAATTATGACAAGAGAAATTTTAGTGAGAAAATACTAAAAAAATCAAAAAGAAAATGCAGTAATGTAAAACACAGGCATATTGAAAATGGGAAATTGTATTTTTGTACAAGGGTTCTGAATTTAAATAAGCAAAGTGATTTTCATTCGGATTCCACTGATTTTGTCGATTTATTGGACACAAATAATCTCAAGTCAAGGATAAAGCAACTTTTTAAGAAAAAATATGTTGTGGCGTGTGATCATTGCAATCCTCCTTGGGGAAGACCCAACGTTCCAATTGCGATTCAAATTGAAGGGAATAAAAATAGTAAATGATTTCCAACATGATTATTACGGGTATACCTCAGCCTTTTTATAATAAGTTCATTGGATATTTTAATGCCGATACGCAAAATTTTATTCATAGAATAAGGTATTATAAGTGGCAAAAAATAAACTTTCCGAAATTTTTGTCTGTAAAAACAAATATCCCTGTACAAATAGAAATAGAAACGATAAACAGGTGTAATGCAAGTTGTCCATTTTGTCCGGCAAATAGGTATGCAGATATAAGGGATTTTAAGAAAATGGATGAAGCTTTATTCCTGAATATTATCAACCAATTGAAGAAAATAGATTATAGAGGAGCAATCGCTTTATTTTCTAATAATGAGCCGTTTTTGGATGAACGTATCGTAGATTTTATCAAAATAACCAAAAAAAACTTGCCAAAGGCATCTCACTATTTATATACCAACGGGAGTCTACTCACAATGGATAAATTCATTGCCGTAATTGATCAATTAGATGTATTGTTCATTGATAATTATAACGATCAGTTGGTATTAAATAAGACAATAGCTCCAATTCATGAATATTGCAAAACGAAGCCGGAATTGGATAAAAAGGTTGTTATAATGCTTAGAAAAAAGAACGAAGTTTTGACTTCCAGAGGAGGATTTGCTCCGAACAAGCAAGGTGTCAAACCGGCTAAACTTTCTTGTCTTTTACCTTTTCGGCAAATGATTATTCGCCCTGATGGTAAATTGAGTTTATGCTGTAACGATGTTTACGGAAAATATACGATGGGTGATTTAACAAATCAAAATATAGTTGATGCTTGGAACTCAGATATTTATACAGAGATCAGGACTGAATTCATGAGAACAAACAGACAAAACATGGAAATATGTTGTCATTGCGATACAACCCTTTTTCTCTAAAGATAAATATAATTAAGAAATATGTACAATCCATTTTCCCTGAAAAATAAAACAATATTGGTAACAGGCGCTTCTTCTGGCATTGGTAGAGCAACTGCTATAGAGTGCTCCAAGATGGGAGCTCGCTTGATTATAACGGGACGGAACGAAGAGCGATTGAATGAAACATTTCGCATGTTGGATACTTCTCATTATAATATTGCAATTATTGCAGATTTGGTAACC
>JAVBUX010000247.1:0-10852 GCA_031554915.1 Bacteroidales bacterium
CTTATTTAGGTTTGGAACAGGAATATTTTCTTGTAGATGAATCTTTGTATTTTGTACGTCCTGATTTGGCTTTGACCGAACGTACTCTGATGGGACATGAGAGTGCTAAAAATCAACAGTTGGAAGATCATTATTTTGGAAATATACCGGCGCGGGTTTCTGCGTTTATGCGTGAGTTGGAATATGAGTGTTACAGATTAAGTATTCCTTTGAAAACTCGCCACAATGAAGTTGCTCCAAACCAATTTGAACTGGCTCCAATTTACGAAGAATGTAACCTGGCTATCGATCATAACTTGCTGTTAATGTCAGTTATGAAAAGGGTTGCTGATCGTCATAATTTTAAGGTTTTGCTGCATGAAAAGCCGTTTAAAGGAGTGAACGGATCCGGAAAACATTGTAATTTCTCACTTGGTACCGATACAGGAGTTAATTTGTTGGCTCCAGGGAAAAATGCGGAAAGTAATTTGCGCTTCATTACTTTTGTAGTGAATGTAATGATGGCAGTCTATAAGAATAATGCATTATTGAAAGCCAGTATATCTTCAGCGACCAACGTTCACCGTTTGGGAGCAAATGAAGCTCCTCCTTCCATTATTTCAGTATTTTTAGGAAGCCAGATCTCAGGTTTACTGGATGAACTGGAAAACAGCAAAGGAATACAGGATATTATTTTTAAGGAAAAGACAGGTAAACGATTGTCTTTGAATCATATCCCTGAGATTTTTGTGGATAATACCGATCGTAACCGTACTTCTCCTTTTGCATTTACAGGAAATCGTTTTGAATTTCGTGCTGTAGGTTCTTCTGCTAATTGTGCTGCTGCAATGTTAGCCTTGAATTCGGCTGTAGCATATCAGCTTCAACAATTCAAGCTGGAAGTTGATGCTTTGATTAAGTCGGGAAAAGGAAAGAATGAAGCTATCTTTGAAATTGTTCGGAATTATATTAAAGAATCAAAATCGATCCGTTTCGATGGTAATGGTTATAGCGACGAGTGGAAAGTTGAAGCAGCAAGACGTGGTTTGGATTGCGAATCACGAGTACCTGTTATCTACGATGCCTATTTGAAACCGGAAACCATTAAAATGTTTTCAGAGTCTAAAGTGCTTAATGAGAAAGAATTGCATGCCCGTAATGAAGTAAAATGGGAGCAATACACAAAAAAAGTACAGATTGAAGCCCGTGTTTTGGGTGATTTGGCTATGAACCACATTATTCCGGTATCGACTCGTTATCAGGGATTACTTTTGGATATTGTATATAAAGTAAAGAATGTTTACGGAGAAGAGAAAGCTAAAGAAATATCCGGTCAGGATATGGTGATTATTGAGGATATTGCTGAGCACATCAATGCTATCAAGACAAAAGTAGATGCGATGGTAGAGGCCAGAAAAATTGCTAACCGGATAGAGGATGAGCGGGGTAAGGCCCTTTCATATTGCGAAAATGTGGCTCCGTATCTTGATGAGATACGTTATCATATCGACAAGTTGGAGTTGACTGTCGATAATGAGATGTGGACTCTTCCGAAATACAGGGAGTTACTTTTTATACGATAAGCTAAGCAGATAATAATCCAGTAAGGTCATGGCAGCCATGGCTTCAACAATAGGAACAGCACGCGGGAGCACGCAGGAATCATGTCTTCCGCGTGCTTTTATTGTGGTGTTATTTCCTTGAATGTCAACTGTTTGTTGTTCTCTTAATAAAGTGGCTATCGGTTTGAAAGCGATACGGAAATAGATATCTTCACCGTTGGATATTCCCCCTTGGATTCCTCCGGAATAATTAGTCCGGGTACCTATTTTGCCATTTTCTTTTATGAGAAATACATCGTTTACTTCAGATCCCCGGTGTTGAACACCATCGAATCCCATTCCGTATTCAAAACCTTTAACGGAATTAATCGTAAGCATGGCATTGCCCAGAGCTGCATGTAATTTACCAAATACAGGTTCTCCAAGTCCTACGGGTACGCCTCGGCATATACAGGAGATCACACCTCCGATGGTATCCCCCTGAGATTTAACCTCTTTGATTAAATTGATCATTTTCTCAGCAATCTCATGATCCGGACAACGGACAGGGGTTGATTCGATGTTCGAGTGACTTAAATCAAGAGCATTGTACGGAGTATTCAATTTGACAGGTCCAACTTGGGAGGTATAGGCTGTGATTTTTATGCCTAAAGGTTTGAGTGCCAGTTTTGCAATAGCGCCGGCAACGACTCTGGCTATGGTTTCACGGGCTGAAGTACGGCCTCCGCCACGATGGTCGCGATGGCCGTATTTCATTCTATAAGTATAATCAGCATGAGATGGCCGAAACACATCTTTCAGATTGTCATAATCATTGGAGTGTTGATTGTTATTTTTAATAACAAATCCAATAGGGGCTCCGGTAGTTCTGCCTTCATAGATACCGGACAAAAATTCCACTTTATCATCTTCTTTGCGGGGAGTTGTGATGGCTGATTGACCCGGTTTACGTCGGTTAAGCTCATATTGAATGAACTCCATATCCATTTCTATTCCGGGAGGGCATCCATCAATAATACCTCCAATCATTGGACCGTGCGATTCTCCAAAAGAAGTTAATCTGAAAATGTTACCTAATGAATTCATGCTTCTTCACAGTCGTCACATCCGCAATCGCTTCCACAGCCTCCTTCGCAGCTACAACCACCACCACAGCCACCGCCACAACCGGAAGTGAATGCTGCAATTTCTTCAGCTGTAGGTTCGTGTACATCCAGGACATTTCCGGAAAAATGTAGAGTTTCTCCTGCCAAAGGATGGTTGAAATCCATTAATACTGCACTGTCGCTCACTTCCAAAACTGCACCGGTCAGGCGATTTCCATCTGTATCCATCATAGGCAACATTTGACCTTCGGAAACACGTTCGCTGTCAAATTTACCATCCACTTCAAAAATATTTTTAGGCAACTCGACAACGCGTTCTTCCATATATTCTCCGTATGCTTCTTCAGGATTGAGAGTAAATGAAAATTTTTCTCCGGAACCGAGGCCATATATATTTTTTTCAAATGTTTCCAGCATCATTCCCATGCCAAAAATGAAATTCAAGGGAAGTTCAGCAGTTGCTTGTTCCATCAATTCTCTTTCTTCACCCTCTCCAACATTAAGGTCGTAGCAAAGTGATACAAATTTGTTATTTGAGATTTTCATCTTGATTATTTTTAATAGATAAGCTACAAAGGTACAAAAAATACATATACTAACAACAACCCCGTCATTTCAAAGAGAAATGACGGGGCCGTAAGTTATTAATGTGTTTTCTTATTTAATTCGGTATGATATGGAGAACGAAAGCATTGGCCATAGCTTTAATAATTCACTGGAAAATGGCAAATCAAATTCTGTCTCAGCAAAACTGGATCCACTTACACTGCTGCTGCTTTGAGGACTGTCTATTGTGTATTCGCCTTGATACACAGCACCTATGTCGAAACGAAAACCTACACGGCTGTTAGGAATTGTTCTTCCTAATCCGATGCCTAAATAAGGTTTGAAAGTACTACCCATTTTCAGATTCGCATCAAATTTTCCATTTACCGGAGTGATAATGAGGTCGTCCCATACAAAAGGACTAGCAGCTGTACCTTTAGCTTTTACATTGTTGTTACCGATATAAGCCCCAGCTGTAATACAGAAAATACCGGATTTTACAGGATAAAAGTCCAATAAAATGTTGGCATTTGGGAATTTAAGTTTAGCATCAGTGATGTCTCCCGGTACGCTCGATTGTCCATCAGGACTGTCGGCCGTGAAATCGAAAATTTCGTTGGTGCTATAAGCCAGGTAATTAAAACCTATACGGGCTTTCAGATTTGATGTTAATGATGTGTGGAAATCAATACCAGGTCCGTATGTTCCCAGTTTAGCGGCAACTCCAAATCTTTTTAAAAATCCGTCTTCATAGGGTTTTGTAGGAATTGTTTCTTGTGCAGATAATTGTAATGAACTTAGGGTGAAAAAAAACGCGCATGTAATAGCAATGAACTTTGTTTTCATTTTGTGTTAGTTGTTAATGTTAGTTTGTATTGTCAGTTTAATAAATGAACGAAGTTGTCTTTTATCTCAATCTTTTTAGCATCAGAAAGATAGCGGATGACGTCAATAATCATTTTTTCATCAAACTCAATTATTTCAATTAATCTATCAGTCGATAAAGGTCCCGTTTTTAAAATATTAAATATTATTTTACTTATTTTATCAAAATTCGTGCCATTTACATCGCTTTTTCTGACAGCCAGACAAACATCACAATTGCCACAGTCTTCCGATTTCTTTTCTCCAAAATACTCTAATAAGAATTTACTCCTGCAGAAGCGATCTGAAGAGGCGTAATTGATTACAGATTTTGTTCGGGTTTCTAATCGATTTTTCCGTTCTTCATATACTGTTTGAGGAATTGATAAATACTGAAGATCTTCTCTGTTTTGGGAGTAGGTGATGGTGGGAGTGGCTTGTGCCGGAACATAATGGATGATTTGTTGTGCCGATAACATTTTTAGAATATCGTAAACCTGGTGGTGAGATAGATCAGTACGTGATGCCAGTAAATTTTCATTGATATAAACATACTCAGCAAACAACCCTGTATAAGAGCGGAGTAATACTCGGATCAGATTTTCTACAGTTTCGTTGAAAGATGAATATTTGTACATCTCATCTCTTTCTATCGTGAAAATAATTCGGGATTGCCTTTCAGATTCTTCCAGATACTCAATATACCCAGACAAATCCAGTAATTTCAATGCTTGATGAGCCTGGCTAAAACTAAATTTAAATACAGAGCAGAAATGTTCCAGATTAAAATTGTGAGTTGTTTGAAATCCGGAATTGACCCCTATTTGAAAATAGAAAGCCAGTTTTTCATATACATCTTTTATTAGTTCGCGGGGAGGAAACTCATCATCGATTCGTTTTTTGAATTTTTCTCCATCTTTTTCAGAATATAAAGCAACGGCATACGCAAATTGTTCATCACGTCCGGCGCGACCGGCTTCCTGAAAATATTCTTCGAGAGAATTTGGAAGTTCATAATGGATTACAACACGTACATCCGGTTTATCGATTCCCATTCCGAAAGCATTGGTACAAACCATGATCCGACATTCTCCGGATTTCCACCGGTTTTGTTTTTCTATTTTTTCATCAGGGTTGATTCCTGCATGAAAGAAATCGGCACTGATCCCTTGATTGATCAGTTCTTCGGCTATCTCTTTTGTGTATTTACGGCTACGTACATAGACTAGTCCTGTCCCGGGCATTCTTTTCAGAATATTGATGATTTCCGGTATTTTGTCTTCCGTTTTCCGGATGACGTATGCAATATTTTTTCTTTCAAAACTTTTCTGAAAAACATTTTTTTTCTTAAAATGCAATTTATCTTGAATATCATCTACAACTTCCGGAGTTGCAGTCGCTGTCAATGCTAATACCGGGGTATCGGGCAGATGTGCTCTAAAGTCGGCAATGCGTAGGTACGATGGTCTGAAATCGTATCCCCATTGGGAAATGCAGTGTGATTCGTCAATGACCAACATACAGACATTCATGTACTGTAACTTAGTCAGGAACAATTCTGTATTTAATCTTTCAGGGGAGACATATAAAAATTTATAATCGCCAAAAATACAGTTTTCCAAAGCTACAATAATTTCCTGTCGACTCATACCGGAGTGGATCGAGGTTGCTTTAATCCTTCTGTTTTTCAGATTATCCACCTGGTCTTTCATTAGAGCAATGAGTGGTGTGACAACAATACAAATTCCTTCCAATAACATTGTTGGAACCTGGAATGTCAAGGATTTTCCACCGCCGGTTGGCATTAATCCAAGAGTATCCTTCCCTTCATAAATGGACGATATAATCTCTTCCTGCAGTGGCCGGAATTTATCGTACCCCCAATACTGTTTTAGAACAGTTTGAAAATCATTCATTGTTAATTTTGTTTTTGGTCTGAGTATTTATTTTTGAACGTAAAATAAATTCATATAGTTTTACATCCCTCATTCATTGGGAATTCGGATATCTTTGATTAATAGTTGAATGGATGTTACATTATTATATGTGTTTTCCTCCACTGTGTAGCAAATATCAAATGGTTTGCCGGATATGATATGGTCACCAAATCGATGCATCCCAAAAGCAATAGCAGACATGACTGTGTCTGTAGAATCATCAATCAAGTCCAGTTTGATATGTTCTAACTCTCTTCCTACCAGTTTGCTGGATCCAGAATCTCTTACTCCCAAAGAACAGAATACCGGTTTTTGATTTTCCGGTCCGTATGGTTGCATTTTTTTTAAGTCGTCAAGTAAATCTTGATTGATCTCACTGAATTTTAGTTCCAGGTCGATGTCAAGAGTTTGAATCATTTGCTCCTCAATCATGTGGATATCAGCAAAAGCTTCAAGTCGTTGTTTGAATATCTCAAGCCGTTCATGTCGCAGTGTCATTCCGGCGGCATAAGTATGCCCTCCGAAGTTCTCAAGTAAATCTTTGCAGGACTCAATTGCTTTGTAAATATCAAATCCTGTGACAGAGCGGGCCGAACCGGTAATAAACCCATTAGATTGAGTTAATACAATTGCCGGTTTATAAAATTTTTCTGTCATGCGGGAAGCTACAATCCCAATAACCCCTTTGTGCCATTCCGCATTAAAGACTACAATGATTTTTCCTTTGATTACATCCGGATTCTCTTCAATAAGAGCATTGGCTTCATCGGTTGTTTTTTTATCCAATTCCCTTCTGTCGTCATTGTACTGGTCTATGCTCTCACTCTTAATTTTGGCGGTAGCGGTATCTTTTGCAAGCAGTAATTCTACCGCTTCTTTTCCGTTCATCATCCGACCGGAAGCATTGATTCTTGGTCCTATTTTGAAAACGATATCACTCATGGTGATTTCTTTTCCGGCGAGTCCGCATACATCGATAATACCTTTCAACCCTCTACTGGGGTTAAGGTTCAGTTGTTTTAATCCATAAGCAGCCAATATCCGGTTTTCCCCTGTAGCCGGCACAATGTCGGATGCAATACTGACGGCGACTAAATCCAAAAGAGATTTCAATCGGGAAGCTTCGATTCCATTACTGGCAGCAAAAGCCTGCATCAGTTTAAACCCAACACCGCAGCCTGATAAGTGGATATAAGGATAAGTCGAATCGATACGCTTTGCATCCAAAATGGCAACAGCATCAGGTAATTTTTCATCAGGCATGTGGTGATCGCATACGATAAAATCAATACCCAAAGATTTAGCATACGCGATTTTTTCGATTGCTTTAATCCCACAATCCAAAGAAATGATTAGAGAAACACCAGTTTCTTTAGCATATTCGATTCCTTTATTAGAAATACCATATCCCTCATCATAGCGATCAGGGATATAGAAATCAAGATTCGATTTCCAACTGTTCTGCTCTAAAAATTTGTAAACCAAAGAAACGGCTGTGGTGCCGTCAACGTCATAATCCCCATAAATCATGATTCTTTCTTTATTCCCCAATGCTTTGTTTAAGCGGTCTACCGCTTTTTGCATATCAGGATAGAGGAATGCATCATGCAAGTTTTTAAAATTAGGATTCAAAAATTCCTGGACTTCTTTTTCATTTATAATACCCCTTTGTACCATCAGAAGGCATATCGCTGAAGATAGTCCGAACTTTTTAGAAATATCGTTTCGCCTAAGTAATTGTTCTTGTGTTGGGGGTTGATAATTCCATTTGTTTGTCATTATATATTGTTTTTTCTTTTTTGGCGCTCTCAATACCAACTCTTTATAAGAAAAAGAGTTTCTCGTTTATACATTGTAATCTATTTACAAAAAACGAACTCGTAAAGTTAGTGTTTTATAGTGAATATATTATTAAATTTTGAATATTTTTTCTTACTTTTGTTATTTGTACTACCCTTAGATTAAAAATATGAATAGAAAAACCAGATGAAGATAAAATTAATTTCACCTTTGATGAGTCTTCGGCCGATGGATTCAGTGTTTAAGAGGGTTCTTTCACCGTCTCTTTCGTTAATTACCATCGCAACGATGACTCCTTCTCAGCATGTTGTCTGGATTGAAGATGAAAATGTTTCTGGACTAAATTTATTGGATACTCCTGATTTAGTTGGAGTTACAGTCAATGTAGATACTTCGGAAAGAGCATTTGCAATTGCGGAACATTATAGGCAAAAGAATGTGAAAGTCGTTTTTGGAGGGATTCACGCATCTGCAAATCCATCTCTGATGTTGAAACATTGCGATAGTGTGGTTGTTGGAGAAGCGGAACAAATTTGGGAAAGACTATTGGAAGATTTTTCCAATGAAAATCTTCAACCAATTTATAAGAATGAAGGAATTCCGGATTTGAAAAATGTTCCTATTCCTGATTGGAATTTTGTTAAAAAGAACAATTATTTGTATCACAATATTGTTGTTACGAGTAGAGGATGTCCGTTCAAGTGTAATTTTTGTTACAATAGTAGCGAATATGTCTCAAATCCTTTTCGGAGTCGTCCGCTTGAGCATGTTTTAAAAGAGATCGAATCTCTGAATACGAAACAAATTCTTTTCATTGATGATAATTTCATTGGAAATATTTCATGGACCAGGTCGTTCATTCAGGCCATAAAAGGCAAAGGATATACCTGGCATGCTGCAGTTTCTGCCAATATATTCCATCATCCGGATTTGATTGATGGTTTTGCAGAGGCTGGGTGTCGAAGTTTGTTCATAGGATTTGAGTCTATTGTGGAGGAGTCGATTCATTCTGCCGACAAGAAGCAAAATAAAGTACAGGAGTATGAGTCGTTGATTAGTTTGCTTCATTCAAAAGGGATTATGATTAATGCCAGTTTGGTATTTGGTTTTGATCATGACAAACCGACTATATTTAAAGATACCCTGGATTGGTTGGTCCGGAATAAGGTAGAGACAATGACTGCTCACATTCTCACTCCATATCCAGGTACCATATTATATAAACAACTGGTTTCAGAAAATCGGATTATCGATACTGATCCTACAAAATACAATACGTCCAATGTTGTTTTTAATCCAATGCAAATGACTGTGGACGAGTTGAATAATGGCTATCTGTGGATTTATAAAGAATTTTACTCCATGAAAAATATTATAAAACGAGCTCCTCAAAACAAATCAATCAGAAGACCATATTTCTTGTTCAATTTAGGATATCGTAAATACGGAGTAGTAACATCATTTATCGGTAAATTAGGTTTGATGAGTACTATTGGGAGGATTGCAAGAAAAATATCTTATGGGATAAACTAAATTCATGTATATTTGTATTCAAAATGAAATAAAATGAATGATGAAATAAAAAAAGCTTGTGAGGTCCTTTCTAAAGGAGGTGTCATTTTATATCCTACAGATACAATTTGGGGAATAGGTTGTGATGCCACGAATGTAGCTGCGGTCAAGCGTGTTTATGAAATCAAGCAACGGATCGACTCCAAGTCGATGCTGGTTTTGATTGACTCTGCATGTTTTCTGGATCATTATGTGGCAGAGTTGCCGGAAATAGCGTTAAACCTGATTGAAGTTGCAGATAAGCCCTTGACAATAATTTATTCAGAGGCTAAGAACGTGGCCTCAAATCTAATTGCTGAAGATGGTTCTGTAGGTATTCGGGTGACAACAGAAAAGTTCTCTCAAGGTTTGTGTGCGCGTTTTAAGAAACCGATTGTCTCCACATCTGCGAATGTCAGTGGACGACCGGCTCCTGGAAATTTTTCAGAAATAGACGAAAGTATTATAAACTCCGTTGATTATGTAGTTGATTTTCGAAGAGAAGAAAAAACAAACCCCAAACCATCCAGTATTATTAAGCTGGGAAAAGGAGGAGAAATACAAATAATCAGACCCTGATTTGTCCGATGAGAAAAAAAGCACAATTATTGAAATACCTGGCTACCGATTTATTTTCGGGAGCCGTTTCGTGGTGTACTTTCAATATTGTGAGATATTTTGAAGTGGCTCAATACCAGGGGTATGATTCTGTTTGGAGTTTCTTGACGAGTGAAAAGGTTCTTGAGGGACAAATTTTGATACCTGTTTTCTGGCTCATTGTCCATTATTATTCAGGGTATTACAATAAGCCGATGGAAAAATCACGCTTGTCGGAGTTTTTCATTACATTTCAATCTGTTTTAATCGGTTCGTTGATTATTTTCTTTGCTGTCATCCTGAACGAATTACCGGACTCATTTCATGTTTTCTATAAACAATTCGGGGCTTTGTTTTTGTCAACATTTGTCATTGCTTATTTTTTTAGGATTTTGCTTACAAACAGAGCTGCAAAAAAAATCCGCAAAGGGGAATGGACTATCAATGTCCTGATACTGGGGACAGGCAAAAGTGCCTCTGAAGTGATGAACTTGTTGAATAACCCAAATACTTCGATGGGATTTACTGTTTCCGGGTTTGTTGATCTGGAAATAAAAGCTGATTTGGGCTTTGAAAACCGGAATTTGGAAATTAATGAAAAAACTCTTGGAAATATCAATGATCTGGATACCTTAATTAAGGAATATCATATAGAAGAACTAATTGTTGCGATTGATTCGGCAGACGATACAACTTTGTTGAATTTACTATATTCTTTGTATCATTACAAATTACCGATAAAATTGCCGGTAAGTTATACCCGTATTCTGACCGGAGGAGTTAAAGTCCGGACTATCACTGGAGTTCCGCTGGTTGATGTGACGGATAATAATTTATCTGAAGCAGAAAAAAATATTAAACATTCGTTGGATAAACTGGTTTCTGCCATAATTTTAATACTTTTGTCACC
>JAVBUX010000147.1:0-11061 GCA_031554915.1 Bacteroidales bacterium
AATCACATCCAGCAACTCCCTCTTTTTCTGCTCTTTAGCAAGAGTAATTTCTGCTTGTTTAAATTCGAGTTGCTTAATTTTCCTTGTTTTTTCAGGTTCAAAACGAGACGATTCCAATTCTATCCTTTTCAGTTCAAAAGAAGCTTTCTCGCTTTTCTCTTGTGATTCCAGTTCATTCAATTTATTGTCCTGATTCACATACATCTTTTGAAGCGTTGCCTGCTCTGTCTCCAACTGGCTCTCACGGTCAATGATATATTTTTTAATATCTGTCGGATCCAATTGCATCACAGAGTCACCTTCCTCTACAATAGCTCCGTGTTCTATTATCCCGATAATCTTCATTTCATACCACTGACGACCATAGCGTTGAAGAACAAATGCCTTCGAATTTACCGCCGCCAATTCTCCTGTCTCCACAACGGTTTTTCCGTACGAAGTCTTTTCTGCATCGTCTTTCTCATCTCCTTTACTTCCACAAGATATAAAAATAGAAAAGAGCAGAAAAAACAGCAATAACTTATATAAATCCTTCTTTCTCATTTTCATTTTTCTTTGGCGGGTTCATTTTTCTTTTTGTCATCTTCCTTCACAAAAGGATCGGTAAGTGCAATCTTATCTTTTTCATCCAACCCTTTGGTAATCACAATATAGTCCGAATTATTGACCCCGGTCTGCACTTCCACTTTCTCATACCCTCCTGAGGTTTTTTTAAAGACATAATTTTTGTCTCCCTCCAGTTTCACAGCATCTATGGGAACATAAAGCACATTCTCAATCTTATCCAATATGATGCGACAACTGACGGTCAGTCCCGGCAAAAGGTTCTCATTTGTTCCATTAATTAATATTTCGACAGGGAAAACCTTGATTTTAGTCGAGCCCTCCTTGTTTACAGCCAAATTGGCCACGGAGTTTACACTCCCCTTGAATATACTATCAGAAAATGCATCCGGTTTAATTTCGACACTCAAGCCCTTGGTTATCTTGGATATATCTACTTCATTAATTTTTACAGTTGCTTTGAGAGCAGATAAATCAGGTAATTGTATTAACGGAAACCCCGACCAACACTGGTCGCCAATCTGAAATTTATTACCACTACTCCAGTTACGTCCAATAATTGCAATTCCCGGAGCCGGACTTACAACATACAATTTTTTCAAGGTTTCATTAGCTTCATCCAATCGAGATTGATCCTGGCTTATTGAAAGATTTTTCTGTTTGATTTCCTCTTTTTGTATCTTCAACCGGTTATTGATCTGTTCTTTAGCCTTTTCCAGTGCAATGTCAGCCTTATCCAGATTCAATTTTATTTCTTTCTTTTTAATTTCAGACTCATACGCAGCTGATTCCAAACGTATTTTAGAAATTTCCTGAGCAATACGGGTGACTTCATAATCCGATTTCAGCTCTTCCATTTCCGATCCCTGTTGGGCTATCATTTTTTCCAATTCTGCTTTACTGATCTCCAGACGGGATTCTGCATCAATGATACCTTTTTGGACTTCCGAAGGATCAAATACAATCAGGGTATCACCTGCTTTTACTTCGGCTCCATCTTTTACAATCTGAGTTATCTTCAGATTACCATACCGCCATGAAATAGCCGGAGATGTTATACTAAGAGAATTAATAGCTTCTACAGCTCCTTCTTCATGTAAATCCAGGTACAAAGTCCCTTTCGTAACAGTTCCTAAAGGCACTTCTCGAACTTCTTTTTTTGAACAGGAATAAAGAAGCATCAGTAACATTAACAACATTAATAAATTGCAAATTCTAGGCATAATTGTTATTTTTTAACCACTTGATCTTTAATATTCGGAACCACAGGGATTGAATCCTGAAGCTTTGCTTTTTTTAAAATAGAATCCGGTCGTTCCACAGGTAGTAACACCCGTTCTTTCTTTACCATCGAAAGTACTGGTTTTGAAAGAGATATGATTTCGTTCCTTTTCAGCCCTGCAGAAATAACAGCTTCTTTAGGAAATGAAAGACTGGTCTGTACCTGCCTCATTTCAAAGTTTTTATCTTTTTTCACATAGACAAATTTCATGGAATCTTCCTCAAAGATTGCAACCTGAGGAATTACAATAGTATCTTTCACCAGCTTTTGTACAATATTGCAAATAACAGAATATCCGGGATCCGGCATTTCAAGGATACTATCTATAGACGCCTCTATCTCAAACACTTTTACTTTAGATTTTTCTTTAACAGGCTTTCCGACAGGTGATTTTTTCAATATTTTACCCCATCCCATATTTCCGGGCATTGCATCAAAGCTGTAATAAACCGAATCATTTACATTAATATTCTTAAAATCACGTTCGGAAGCGGCTATATTAACTTTCATATATTTCATTTGAGGGATCATCGCAATCGGCATGTTATCCCAAACCACATCTCCTATCTGGTTTTTGTTTCCGGTCAAAAAATTCATTGTCCTGGCTACAATTCCACTTTCCGGCGCCTTTATTATCAAAGAATTAAGCCGTTCCTTCATCGACTGCGACCGAACTTCCATCCTCTGAATTTTTAGTTCAGCCTTTTTTATATCGGATTGTTGGATGATAGCAAGAGCTTTCAATTTTTTCTCGTATTTCACTTTTTCGATAGTCACCCTTTGCAGTTCCAACTCCTTGATCCGTTTTTGAGAAGGGGTAACATATTCCAGTTGAGAAGAGTCCAGAAGAGCAATTTTAGTGTCAGCTTCATTATTTCTCACTTGTGCTTCCAACAATGCATATTGCATATCCAAGTCGGCTCTGATCTTATTAAGCCCGGCCTTTTCAGTTTCTAAATCAATCATCATCTGGTTATAGGCTGTTTCCAACTCTTTTGCCTCAAGAATACAAACAGTATCATCTTTTTCCACACGGGTTCCGTCTTCAAGTAGGAAAATGATATTACCCTCAATTTCCGAAGGACAAAATAAAGTAGTGGATTTAACCGGCTCAACAAAGCCTTCAATTTTCAGGACCTGATTGAAGTCTGCATTTGAAACCTCATAAACAGACACACTCTCATCATGGGAGACACATGAATAAAATAGAATGGAAAATAAAAGAGTTAGCAGTAATAGTCTTTTTATCACAGTATTAAATATTCAACCGGTTATCCGGTTCGTGAAATTTTTGAAACAAGCATCTGTTATATGACAATAAACCAAGTAAAATTGTAACAATGATATGGGTTTGTAACGAATTTTGCAAATATTTATTTGAAAATTAATGAAATTTTACAAAAAACATTGAATTTAAACACATTTTTTGGATAAATGGAACATGGTATAATCAAAATTTAAACTTCATAAATACAATTATTTATTTCTCTTTTCGTTTATACTTGGAATGAGAAAACTTTTATTAACAACAATCCTCTGTGTATCGGGCATTTTTACTGCTATAGCCCAATACGACGCCCAATTCAGCAACTATTGGGCGGTAACCGGTTTTTTCAATCCTGCCAATGCCGGACGATCTGGAAATCTGGAAGCCATGGCGCTCTACCGTCAGCAGTGGCTGGGTATTAAAGGCGCTCCCGGAACAGCTTTGGTTACAGGCGATATGCCTATGAATTTTCTGGGCAGAACACATGGAGTTGGAGTTGTGTTATATTCTGAGAAAATCGGATTATTTGAACACATGATCGCATCAGCACAATACGCATACAAAAAAAACATAGGAAAAGGCACTTTCAGTGCGGGAATTCAAGTCGGATATATCAGCGAAAATTTTTATGGCTCGAAAATTGATCCAAAAGATATTAACGACGATTATCATCAATTTCCGGATGCGGGTATCCCCGAAAATGATGTAAAAGGATCGGGAGTCGATGCTTCTTTCGGGTTAATGTTCTACAAACCAAAATGGTACGTTGGCCTTTCTACCACCCACCTTTTGGGGTCAGAACTCAAGTTGGGAGAAAATTATATCATGGAAATTCCCCGTGCATATTATTTAACAGGTGGATACAATATACAGTTAAAGAATCCGTTATTAGAGTTACGACCATCATTTTTGATTAAAACCACCGAAATGGGGCCTGTTGTAGAGGGCGATTCAATTACCGGTGATGCAATAAAAGCTATGATGACAATGACACAGATAGACCTCTCATTAAGAATGATTTACAATAAAACTTACTGGGGAGGGCTCGGTTGGAGAAAAGGAGATGCAGCGACCGTGATGTTTGGAGGTAAATTTAGTATGGTTGAAGCCGGATATGCTTACGATTTTCCGATATCTACCATGTTAAAAGGAAGCTCGGGAAGTCATGAGTTATTTATCAAATTGACAATCGATCTGGACAAGAAAAAAGGAAAAAAGAATAAACATAAAAGCGTTCGAATATTGTAATAGTTTATGAAAAAATTAATATTCCTGGCAATTACGGCCATAGTTTGTGTATCCTGCGGAAAATCGATGCAAGGAGCAGGAGGTGAACTCGTCGGTGCAAGCGCTCCTTCCTGGGGCGAACCCAATCCATACGGCATGGTTCTGGTTAAGCGAGGCTCTATTGAAATAGGACCTGCCGACAAAGATTCCCTCTGGGGCTCACACCAGGATCCTAAAGCTGTTTCCATTGATAATTTTTGGATGGACGATACAGAAATCACTAATGCTGAATACAGACAATTTGAGTACTGGGTAAAGGACTCTATTATCCGTGAACGCTTATTTAGTATGGCAGGGAACGATCTGTTCAAAATAGAAGAAGACAAAGATGGTAATCCTATAGAACCGCCTATCCTTGACTGGAAACGACCTATTCCTACCGAAAAACGGGCAAATGAAGATGAATTGGCAGCTATCAAAAGTGTCAATTATATCCATCCCATAACTAAAGAAGAAAAATTGGACCCGGAACAGATGATCTATCGCTATGAATGGTTTGATTATACGGAAGCTGCTCTTCGCAGAAATCGCCTGAAACCGGAAGATCGGAATCGGAATACTGATATCCAGCCCGATCCTAGTGCTGTAGTAATGATTTCAAAAGATACAGCATATATTACAGAAGACGGACGTATCGTGAATGAAACAATAACTCGCCCTCTGAGTTCTTTGTTTGATTTCCTTCATACACGCATCATTAAGGTTCATCCTGATACTACCTGTTGGGTCAATGATTTCAATAACTCGTACAATGAACCATACATGAGAAATTATTACAACCTTCAGGGATACAGCGATTATCCGGTAGTGGGTGTCTCATGGGAACAGGCAAATGCATTTTGCACATGGCGTACGGACTTCTTGTTGAAAGCGCTCAACCTGAAAAATGGAAGGGTGATTGAACCATATCGTCTTCCGACAGAAGCTGAATTTGAATTTGCAGCACGTAGCGGAAAAACAGAGAATAAATATCCATGGCAAGGTGATTTGCTGACCGGAGAAAAAGGATGTTTCCTTGGCAATTTCAAACCTGAAAGAGGTAATTACCTGAAAGACGGACACTTGATCACAGCAAGAGTGGCAAGTTATTCTCCTAATGAATTCGGATTATATGACATGGCTGGAAATGTTTCGGAATGGACATCTACTTCATTCCTGGAATCAGGCCCTGAAATTATGAATGATATGAACCCGGAATATCGCTATAATGCGGCTAAGGAAGATCCTTATGCTATGAAGAAAAAAGTGGTAAGAGGCGGTTCCTTCAAAGATGTAGCTAATTTCATTCGCTCGGATGCAAGAAGCTTCGAATATCAAAACGAACAACGTTCATATATTGGGTTCCGTTGCGTTCGTACACAAGTTGGAACCAATAACTCAAAAGGAGGCAAAAAGTAAAAACAATATTTAGAATTTAAATTTAGAACTTAAATATATGGGAATCAGGAGAAGATATAAAAATATGGTTGAAAAATTCTTGTCAAAAGATCAAGGCAGACGATTTTTTCAATTTTTCTACAACTGGGGAGCTGCTATCGTAATTATCGGAGCACTGGCCAAGTTGGAACACTGGCCATACGGAATGGGTAGTATTTTGCTGACAGTCGGATTGGTGACTGAATTCTTAGTATTCTTTATATCTGCATTCGACACCCCTGCAAAAGAATACTCCTGGGAACGCGTATTTCCAGTACTTGAAACGAATGATGCAGACGATCGTCCGGCATTTGGCAATGGTAACGGAAATGGCTATGGAGGCGGCTATGTTGTTGCCGGAGGAAATGGAGAAAACGTTGCCGGAGAAGATAATGAAATGGCTTCAAGTGCTGCCGGTTCATTCGGCGGTGGTGTCGGAGGACCAATAATTGTTGGCGGTGGCGTATTCGGTGGTGGTGGCTTTGCCGGAGGAGGTTATTCCGGAGAAGGCGGTTCAGGCTCTGCGGAATCCGGAAGCGCCAGTGCAGCCGCAGCAGCAATGACTCCAGGACAAATCAGACAATCTTTTGGCATCCCTAATAATATCAATCTTTCGGAAGAAGACAGCAATGCACTATCTGAAAGTATTAAGAAATTATCAGGCGCTGCCGATCAAATCTCAAAAATGGCCGAATTAACCGATGCAACGCAACAATATCTCGATCAGTTATCGACAATGTCCGAAAGCATGCAAAAATTCGGAGATGTAACAAACAGCCTCACCAATGTTTCGGATGTTCTTCTTAACTCATACAAGAGCATTACTGACAACTCCGATGGTATCAGTCAGTCTTCAAGAGGGTATGTACATCAAATGGAAAATCTTAACCGTAACATTTCCGGTTTGAATACCATCTACGAAATCCAATTGAAGAGCGTAAGTTCTCAAATCGATGCTATAGAACGGATCAACTCGGGTTTGATGCGTATCAAAGATCTCTACGAAGGCTCTATCGTGGACAGCTCAGTATTTCGCAGCGAAACAGAAAAGATGGCACAACAGCTGCACGCCCTCAATGGCGTTTACAATCGTTTGCTGAACGCTATGACAATGAATATGTACGGCGCCGCAGGAAATATGGGTTTCAACCCAAATCCGGGAGGCTTTAATCCTCAAGGGAACTATAATCCCGGACAACAAGGAGGATACAATCCAAATCCGGAAAATAATTCCAACAAATAATCAGGTATTATTTTCATAATATTCATTGTTTTAATTTTTTAATTACAAATAACAAATGGCAGCAAACAGTCCTAATTCCCCAAGACAGAAGATGATCAACCTGATGTATCTGGTGTTCATCGCCATGTTGGCGCTCAATGTCTCATCAGAGGTATTGGATGGCTTCGAATTGGTGGAAGAAAGTCTGCTCCGTTCAGTAAATGCCACATCCAAACGGAACGAATTGGTTTTCAAAGATTTGGAAGATTATCATAATACAAATCAGGAAAAAACAGAAGTATGGTATCAACTGGCAAAGCAGGTAAAAGCAAAATCTGATTCTTTATTTAATTATACCCAGGATCTTAAAACCAGAATTGTAAAAAAAGCCGATGGAAAAGACGGAGATCCAACACACCTCAAACACCCGGATGACCTGAACGCATCGTTCGAAATCATGCTTGACAAGAGAAGCAAAGAAAAAGAAGCGGTAATCCTCAAACGAAAAATCAATGAATATCGCGACTATATAACATCTTTAATCTCTGATACTACAAAAAGAAGTATCATCAAAAATAATTTTAATACGGAACCTTCAAAAAAGGCTAAAGAAAATAAGCAAACCTGGGAAGAATCATTATTCGGAAATATGCCTATGGCTGCTGCAGTAACTCTGCTTACCAAACTGCAAAACGATGTTCGTTATGCGCAAGGTGAAGTTCTAAGTGAATTAATGAATAATATTGACCTCCGCGACTTCCGTGTAAACAAGGTCGCAGCTTCTGTAATTCCTCAATCTCAGATTGTAATGCGAGGAGGAAGTTATATTGCGGATATCGTCCTTTCCGCACAGGATACTACTCAGAAACCTAAAGTATTTGTAAACGGAAGATACCTCCCTGTCGAAGCCAATGGAAGATTTACCGTTGGAGCGGGTTCTGTAGGTACATTCCCGGTAAGAGGTTACATCGAAATGCCTCAAGGTGACGGGACTATGATCAAAAGTGAATTTGCTACGGAATATTTTGTTCAGGAACAAAGTGCATCTATCGAATCAAAATATATGAACGTTTTATATGCTGGTATTCCAAATCCGTTAACTATTGCTGTACCCGGTGTTGCCAGCCAAAATATGATTCCAAGTGCTACAAATGGTAAACTTACCCGAGATGGAAACTCATGGAGCATCATTCCTGAAAAAATAGGAACAGATGTTGTATTTACAATATCGGCAAAAACCAGTGACGGTCGCACACAAAATGTAGCAACTAAAACTTATAGAGTCAGACGCTTACCTAATCCGACTGCATATATAGAATATAAAGATCAGGCAGGTGTTCCTGCTCGTTTCCAAAATGCAGGAAAGTTGGACCGAAATACATTGATGAATACCCCTGAACTCAAAGCTGCCATTGATGATGGTGTTCTTGACTTTCCTTCTACTGTAATTCGTTTTGACCTCAGATTTGTTGACTCAATGAATAATCTGATTCAAGAATCATCTGATGGACCTCGCTTTTCCCAAGCTCAGAGAAATCGTATTAAAGACCTCAGTAGAGGCAAAGTAATATATTTAAGAGGAATTATTGTAAAAGGAATGGACGGTTCACAACGTGAAATTGCTCCAATGGAAATAACTATTAATTGATAAGACTATAAATTTATATCGAATGAAAACGTTTTATTATATTGTTTTAATATTTTTGACTTGCATATTTGCGCAGGATGCATTGTCTCAAACACAGCCTCAACAAAGGAGACAGACTCCACGTCAACGCGCAGAAGCTGAAAATAATGATCTGCCAACTCTTACAGTAAGAGCTGCAGCAAAAAATGAAGATCAGTCCAAGAATATCGACAATATGATTTGGATTCGTGAAATTTATCGCGTAATTGATCTAAAGAAGGAGAATAATTCTGCTCTTTATTTTCCAGAACAAGCCATTGGAGACAGAATGAATCTATTTACCTTAACTTTTAAGCTCGTGTCTCAGGGAAAAATAAATGCTTATACATACCTGGATGGACGCGAAATATTTACAGACAATTACAAAATGAAATTTGAGGATATTTTGAAGAACCTTGATATACGTTATACAACTCAGGGAACTGGTACTCAAACAAAATATGCATTTGAGGACAATGATATTCCAAGTAATGAAGTACTGATGTACACTATCAAAGAAGCTTACTATTTTGATCAGGCTACAGGGATGTTTAATACTAAAGTTTTGGCTATCTGCCCTATGCTAGTCCGTAAAGAAGATGAATTTGCAACAGCATCGCGTATTCCTCTATTTTGGATGCTTTATGAAGATATCCGCCCTTATATATCAAGAGCTTTCATAATGACTTCTAATCTCAATAATGCTTTGACATACACAATGGATGACTTTTTCAATAAAAAAATGTACGAAGGTGAAATTGTGAAGACAACAAATATGATGAACCGAAGTTTAGCTCAGGAAGTAGGAAATGATACTACAAAACTGAAACTGGCTCAGGACAGCATCGAAAAGCAACTGAAATTTTTCGAACAAAAATTATGGGTTCCGGAAGATACTACTGCTGTAGCAAACAAAAAGAATTCTAAGAAAGATTCAAAAAAATCTTCTGAGAAATCTTCATCCGAGAAAAAGGAATCTAAACCACAGGAATCCAAACCAAAAGAACAAAAAGTGGAGACCGGTCCAACTAAAAGTGTACGCCGGACACGTTAATGAAGCAATATTGGGAGATATTCATCACTTTTGCCAAGATCGGAGCATTCACTATTGGCGGGGGCTATGCGATGATTCCTTTGATAGAAAAAGAAGTCGTCGATAAGAAAAAATGGATCTCTAAAAGCGATTTTGTGGATATGATTGCAATTGCACAATCCGCCCCTGGGATTCTTGCTGTGAATATTTCCATTTTAACAGGATATAAATTAAAGAAAAATATGGGTAGTGTAGTGGCCTCACTGGGTTCTACACTACCTTCTTTTATAATGATATTGCTGATTGCGATGTTTTTCCGGCAATTTGAACATATCGAGTGGGTTCAAAAAATGTTCAAAGCTATACGTCCTGCCGTCGTGGCTCTGATTGCTGTTCCTGTATTTACAACGGCCAAATCCATAGGAATTAATATCAAAACAGTAGTGATTCCCATTACGGCGGCCTTATTAATCTGGATGTGGAAAATTTCTCCTATATATATTATCATTGCGGCAGCTCTGGGAGGTTTGATTTATGGTCATATTTCAAGGAAGACTCAATAATAATCCATTACCAATAAAACTTATGATCTATTTGCAGCTATTCATCACTTACTTCAAAATAGGACTCTTTGGGTTCGGAGGAGGATATGCTATGCTGTCGTTGATACAACACGAAGTTGTGGAACAATACGGATGGATAACCCAGCAGGAATTTACGGATATTGTTGCCATTTCCCAAATGACTCCCGGTCCGATCGGTATCAATAGCGCCACCTACATAGGCTATACCGTTACCGGAAATATTTTAGGTTCTGCCATTGCAACCTTCGCAGTCTGCCTCCCCTCTTTTATCATTGTATTGGCCATTGCACGGATATTTACAAAATTTCGTAACAATAAGTACGTCGATGATGCTTTCAAAGGCCTTCGCCCCGCTACAGTAGGCCTAATTGCCGCTGCAGCTCTCCTACTAATGAATTCTGAGAATTTTATCGACTACAAGAGCATCGGTATTTTCGGAATCGCATTTATATTAACTATGTTTTATAAAGTTCACCCAATCCTAATGATCGTAATTGCCGGATTTGCAGGCTTGTTGTTATATTAAATAACTTAAGAAAACCACATGCCTTACACCTCGGAGCGGCAATACACTAAGACCCTTGCCTTTATTTTAGCACTACTCCCAGGTTTTTCTTACCATCAATTTTGATAACTATCGGTTTTGCAAATCGCACATGCCGTAAATACGCTGTTTCCTGGACTGCAGGTTGTGAATTCAAATATTCCACGTCGAAAAGTCCTTCGCCTTGAATAAACGG
>JAVBUX010000299.1:0-6664 GCA_031554915.1 Bacteroidales bacterium
TCTCAAAAATGTCTGCGTGTAAGCGGAAAGCATAACGACCTGGAAGAAGTAGGGCATGATACCTACCACCATACAATGTTCGAAATGCTTGGAAACTGGTCATTTGGCGATTATTTCAAAAAGGAAGCAATCGATTGGGCATGGGAATATCTGACAGAAATATTGAAAATTAGTCCGGACAAATTATATGTAACGGTCTTTGAAGGTAGCCCTGCTGAAAAATTATCCCGTGATGATGAGGCCGCCGGATATTGGGAGCATTATCTTCCTAAAAGTCGGATTATCAACGGAAATAAGAAAGATAACTTCTGGGAAATGGGGGATACAGGTCCTTGTGGCCCATGTTCTGAAATTCATGTGGATAATCGTCCTGAATCAGAGCGGGCTAAGTCAGATGGAGCAGCATTCGTAAATAAAGATCACCCGCAGGTAATTGAAATCTGGAATCTTGTTTTCATGCAATACAACCGCAAAGCAGATGGTTCATTGGAATCTCTTCCTGCAAAAGTAATTGATACGGGAATGGGATTTGAACGTTTGTGTATGACGATTCAGGGTAAAACATCGAACTACGATACGGATGTATTTCAACCGATCATCAAAGCTATCGGAGAAATTACCGGAAACACATACGGACAGGATGAAAAGACAGATATTGCAATGCGTGTAATTGCTGACCACATTCGTACGATCTCTTTTTCTATCACAGATGGTCAGTTGCCTTCAAATGCAAAAGCCGGTTATGTGATCCGTCGTATTCTTCGTCGTGCAGTCCGTTACGGATATACTTTCCTTGGACAGAAAAAAGCGTTTATGCATCGCTTGCTTCCTGCTCTTATCGATACGATGGGAGATGCTTATCCCGAATTACAAGCGCAACTAAGTTTGATCGAAAAAGTAATAAAAGAAGAAGAAGATTCTTTCCTTCGCACTTTAGAAACGGGGATCAAATTGTTGGATAAGGCTATGGATGAGGTTCGTGGCAAAGGATCCAAGATAATTGATGGCACGAATGCATTTACTTTATATGATACTTATGGATTTCCTCTTGACCTGACAGAACTCATCTTGCGTGAAAATCAGATGGAGGTTGACAGAGCCGGTTTTGATGCGGAAATGCAAAAACAAAAAGAGCGTGCACGTAATGCAGCCTCTGTCGAAACAGGTGATTGGGTGGTTTTAAAAGAAGGAGATCCTGAATTTGTAGGATACGATATGACTGATGCAGATTCTCTGATTCTGCGTTATCGCCAGGTAAAACAGAAGAATAATGAATTTTATCAGATCGTATTCGATCGTACTCCATTTTATGCAGAAATGGGCGGCCAGGTCGGTGATTGTGGAACATTTACAGATGAAGAAGGTCGCAGTCTGGAAATTTTTGATACTAAACGGGAAAATAATTTGGCTATTCATTTATCAAGAACACTTCCTGCAGATGTAACATCTGTTTTTAAAACACGAGTAAATAAAGAAAAACGTCTCGCTACCGAATGTAACCACACAGCAACGCACTTATTGCACGAAGCTTTGCGTGAAGTGTTGGGAAACCATGTGGAACAAAAAGGATCGTATGTTTCTCCGGATTCATTGAGGTTTGACTTCTCTCATTTTCAGAAAGTTACAGATGAAGAAATACGTGCGGTTGAAAAATTGGTGACGGCTAAGATTCGAGAAAATATATCATTGGATGAAAAGCGTCATTTGCCAATTGAAGAAGCAAAAGCTATGGGAGCAATGGCTCTTTTTGGTGAAAAATACGGCGATAATGTGCGGGTATTCCGTTTTGGAACTTCTTTGGAACTTTGTGGGGGTACACACATTTCTGCAACAGGATGTATCGGAGCGTTCCGAATTATCGGAGAAAGCTCGATTGCTGCCGGAGTACGTCGCATTGAAGCTATCACGGCAGAACATTGCGAGAATTTTTTCTATTTGCAACAAGATATGATTCGTGAAACTCGTTCTCTGTTCAATAATGTTCCGGATATCGTTCCGGCTATTCGCAAGTTTATTGATGAGAACGTCGAATTGAAAAAGCAAATGGAAGAGGTCATGAAAGAAAAGATCCTGATCTTAAAGAAATCGATTATTGAGAATAAGAAAGAAGTAAACGGAATAAATGTACTTGTTGCCAAAGGATTCTTTCCAGCGGAAGCTATTAAAGATATTGCTTTTCAATTGAGAGGAGAGTTCACGTCAAAAATGTATTTTGTTGGAGCAACAGCTTCAGAAGGCAAACCGATGTTGACGCTTATGATCAGTGATGATCTGGTTGCTCAGGGAATGAATGCGTCTCAAATTGTTCGTGATGCTGCTAAGAAGATCCAGGGAGGTGGCGGAGGGCAACCTCATTTCGCAACAGCAGGAGGTAAAGACGTATCAGGCTTGACTCTGGCTTTAGATGAAATGCTCGAAAAAATATAATACTGACTATATTTCTTTCATTTTCTCACTTTTAATTACCAGGCCGGCAATTGTTAAACCAAAAGCAGCAGTAACATGCATGAGGGTGCCGTTAGCATCTCCTTCCATTTGATTTGACAATAATTCATCGCTGAAAACGCAGGTAAATTTCTTTTGAGGGATTCCTTCTTTTCGTAGCTTTCTGCGTAATGCTGCGGCAAGTGGACAGCCATGTACTTTCCAGAATTCTGCCGTTTTGATCCTAGATGGATCCATCTTCAAGGCAGCTCCCATTGATGAAAAAAGGGTCGCCTTGGTACTTGTTGCTGTTTGTATAAGATGAGCTTTACAACTCAGGCTATCGATAGCATCAATGATGTAGTCATAATCATCCAGTTTGAAAAACGAAGATGTGTCTTCGTTATAGCGCATATTCAAAGCCAACACATTCGCCTTCGGGTTGATCTCCAAAAGCCGTTTTTTCATTGTCTCTGTTTTTGATAAACCGATGGTTTCAGTAGTTGCATGTAGTTGACGATTGATGTTTGATGCGCAAATAGTATCTGAATCGACAATAGTTATGTTTTTGACTCCCGACCTGACAAGAGATTCAATGCACCAACTCCCAACGCCACCAACACCAAAAACAATTATTTTAACATGAGACAAATGTTCCATACATTCTTGTCCCAGAAGTAATTCTGTCCGTTGAAATATTGAATCGTTCATAATAAAATTAAAAGTATGGCAAAATTAAGTAAACCTGTTGGATTATCAAAAAAATTGTATCTTTGTGGTTCGTAGTGAAAAAACTTACTTAAAAACAACATAGTGTTAACAATTAATTTTATCGCATGAAGACATTCAAATTCCTTTGTTCATTGCTTGTTATTGCAATGACGTGTTCTTTTCAAATGCTAGCCCAAGCGCCTAAAGTTGTAAAAAAAGATATTGGGATTCAACTTTATTCTGTAAGAGATGATATCAAGAAAGATTTTGACGGAACTGTAAAAGCAGTAGGTAAAATGGGATATACTACTATTGAAGCTGCAAGTTATGGCGATGGTAAGTTCTATGACAAATCTCCTGCAGATTTCAAAAGAGCTATTGAAGCTGCCGGAATGACAGTCTTGTCTTCTCACACAGGAAAATCTTTGGAATCAACAAATCCAGATTCAATTAAATGGAATGAAGTGTGGGCATGGTGGGATCAGTGTATTGCTGCTCACAAAGCTGCCGGAATGAAATACATCGTAACTCCATCGATGCCAACTCCAGGAACTTTAGAAGGATTAAAAGTATATTGTGATTATTACAATAAAATCGGTGAAAAATGTAAAGCTCAAGGCCTGAAATTTGGTTACCACAATCATGCATTTGAATTGGAAAAAATATACGAAACCAAAGTTGCAGGTGAAAATAATCCTAAGAAAATAAGGATGTATGACTACATGTTGGAAAATACCAATCCGGACCTGGTTTTCTTTGAGATGGATGTATATTGGGTAGTTAGAGGCGCACAATCTCCTGTTGATTATTTCGAAAAATATCCGAATCGTTTTGAATTATTGCACATCAAAGACAATAAAGAACTTGGTCAAAGTGGAATGGTTGGATTTGATGCGATCTTTAATAATATTAAAAAATCAGGGGCAAAACATATTATTGTTGAAGTTGAAAAATATAACTTTTCCCCAATTGAAAGTGTAAAACGCAGCTTAAACTATCTGGTAACTTGCCCGTTGGTAAAGAAAAGCTACGCTACAGTAAAATAACACACAGTCGCAAACACATACTTACTCTATCAGAAGGGCCTTAAAGTATTAATTACCTTAAGGTCCTTTCTATTGTAAAAATTTTAAGGCAATAGCCCTGCTGCAACCTCCTCAGCCTTAGCTTTTCCCTTCAATTCTTCAACTAAAGCTAAAGCAAAATCGATTACGTATCCGGGGCCTTTTCCTGTAATCACGGTACCAGCTTTTTCTACCGGATTAGTAGTCACTTCTGCTCCTGTTAATTGAGGTTCAAAACTCGGATAACAAGTTGCTCTTTTTCCATTGAGAATTCCTAATCCTCCTAATACCAATGGTGCAGCACAGATCGCAGCAATGTTTTTGCCTGCTTCAAAATAAAATGATAAGAGATTTTTTAATCCTTCATGAGCGTTCAGGTTGCTTGCACCCGGCATTCCTCCCGGTAATACCAGCATAGAACCATTTGAAAAGTCGGCATCTTCGAAAGTCATATCTGCCATTACCGGAATATTATGGGCTCCGGTCACTAACTCATCATTTGAGATCGATACAGTATTCACTTTTAAACCTCCGCGACGGAGGATATCTATAGTCGCGATAGCTTCAGTTTCCTCGAAACCATTGGCTAGAAAAACAAAGACTTCTTTCATGATAATTAAAAATTTTGAGTAACTATTACTTCAGATTATATTTATACGTAATTGTTCCCGATTGATTATTACTGCCAGTTATAGAATTGAATTTTGCTTTCCGGGCTGCTTCCAGAGCCGATCTTCTCATAGAATCGTTATCGATATTTGTTCCTCGTCCAATTTCTGCAAGGATCACATTTCCTTTTGGATCGACGGTGATATTGATCACGATTCGTCCTTCTTCCTGAACCGAGTAATTAGGTCTGGGTAGTCCTCCGGAGCCTAATGAGCGTCCGTTGAGAGCAAATTCACCATATCCTCCTACACCTGTGTAAGCGCCGGTATCGGAGTTCCCCTGAGTACTTCCCTGATTACCACTTCCGGAAGTCCCAGTGCCTTGACTGGACTGGTTCGAAGTTCCTGTACCAAAAGCGCCGGAAACCTGGCTATTAATTGCATCGCGTCTTCGTTGCTCTGCTTCAGCTTTCTGACGGGCTTCGGTAATACGTCTTTGTTCGGCAACCGCAGCTTCTCTCTGTTTTCGCTCTTCCTCCTTTTTTTTGGAAGCATTGATTGCAATGGTTTCCTCATTATTCTGGGTGATTACAGCCGGAGCTTCTGCCGGTTGGTGTTGAGGCTGTTGAACAGGAGGAGCAGTCTCTTCCTGAGGAATAACTTCTCTACTTTCACCCTGATATCTGGGTTCGAAGGTTCCAGAGGCCAGATCGACGTTTCCGAAATTGACCAATATCCCTTCTTCTCCTGTTTTAGCCGCTGTTTTCAAGATTGTAAAGTAAAGCAGGATCAGAATCAACAGGCAAAAAATGGTGGAACCTGTAAAACCGTATATTTTTTCTTTATTATATTTCATTTCGGACGTGTAACCAGTATCATTTTGAAATTATTCTGATTGGCAATATCCAGTACTTTCACGACTTCCTTGTAAGGGATAGTTTCATCGGCATAAAGAGCAACATACATTTCGGGATCTTTATTAAAACAATTCTGAAGAAAAGGAGTTATTTCATCAAAAGAAATCTGATGTTCTTTATCTTTCCCGAATGCAACATAATAATTCAGATCCTGATCGATGGTTACCCGTGTGAGGGGTTTGGCCGATGTTTGCTGGCGGCTTTGCGGAAGTACCACTTTAATTGCATTGGGCACCACAACCGTCGATGTGATCATAAAGAATATGAGCAAGAGGAAGATCATATCCGTCATGGAAGCCATGCTGAATTCTGCCGATATTTTCTTTTTTCTTTTAAGAGCCATGGTTTGTTATTTTGTTGGTTCGTTCAGCAAATCCATGAATTCCATTGAACGGGACTCCATCTTATTAACCACTCCATTCACTTCCGCAACCAGGTAGTTGTATGCAAATAAGGCAATAATACCGACAATTAGACCGGCAACTGTAGTTACAAGGGCTTCATATATACCAGAAGATAAAAGTGCGATATCCACATTTGCCCCGGCATTTGCCATATCAAAGAAGGCACGAACCATACCCGTAACTGTACCCAGGAACCCAAGCATGGGTGCTCCTCCGGCAGTTGTAGCTATCCAGGTGAATCCTTTTTCCAATTTGGAAATCTCAATTTGTCCCACATTCTCAATTGCGACCAAAATATCGTTCATCGGACGTCCCAAACGGGAAATCCCTTTTTCAATCATGCGAGCATAAGGTGTATTGGTATTTCTGCATAAATTAATTGCAGAATCGATTTTTCCTTCATGAATATAATCCTTGATCCTGTTCATAAAGGTTGTATCCTCTTTTCCTGCCTTTCGTATAACCAGATATCTCTCTATAAAGATTGCTACGGCAACAAAAAGCAAAAGAAAAATAGGGATCATGATCCATCCACC
>JAVBUX010000143.1:0-10904 GCA_031554915.1 Bacteroidales bacterium
TTATTGCTGTATCATCAAATGAAGCCGAATTGTTGGCTTATGGAAAAAAGCAGGGAATTCGGACAAAAACGATTCATTTTACAAGGAAAATAACTCCTTATAAAGATTTGAAAGCACTATGGCATTTGTATTGTTTTTTGAAAAGAGAAAAACCTCATATAGTTCATACGCATACTCCTAAGGCTGGATTAATTGGAATGGCAGCCTCTTATTTGGCAGGGGTGCCACATCGTTTACATACAGTTGGAGGTTTACCTTTGATGGAAGAATCAGGACTAAAACGAAAGGTATTGAACAGTATGGAGAAGTGGACATATCGTTTGGCAACTCAAATTTATCCAAATTCTTTTAAGCTAAAGCAATTTATTGAGGACCAAAGACTTTGTTCCGACCGAAAATTAAAGGTCCTGGGGAATGGTAGTTCCAATGGAGTGGATACCTCTTTTTTTAAAAAAGAAAATATTCCTGTTGAGAATTTTCCTTTTTTGAAAGATAATGTAGGAATTGTTTTTTGCTTTATAGGCCGCATTGTTCGGGATAAAGGGGTGAGAGAGTTAGTTCATGCTTTTGCAGATTTGTATCATCAATATCCAAATGTGAAGCTATTACTGATAGGCTTTTATGAGAAAGACCTGGATCCTTTGGATATTGAAACAGAAAACTTAATTTTGCAACATCCAGGCATTGTTTCTGTCGGATATCAACAGGATGTCAGGCCTTATTTGTCAGTGAGTGATGTTCTTGTATTACCCAGTTATAGGGAAGGGTTTCCAAATGTTGTGTTGCAAGCTGGTGCGATGGATTTGCCTTGTATTGTTTCTGATATTAATGGATGTAATGAAATAATACAAGATGGGGTTAATGGTTTGATAGTCCCAGTGAAAAATGAAGAAAAACTCCGAGATGCCATGATTGATCTGGTACAAAATACCAATAAACGAGAAATGATGAAGATTAATGCCAGAAAGATAATTAGAGAGAGGTATGAACAGCAAACGATTTGGAATGAGTTGCTAAAAGAATACCAAGAACTAAATAATTAGAATAATAGGATGAAGAGCGGGAAAAAAATATTAGGAATTTCAGCATTCTACCATGATTTTGCTTAAAGATGGAGGTGTGTTTTATGATAACACTTCTTTTGAAAAACCGGGGAAATACTTATTAAATGTTGCAAAATATTGTTCAATTAATTAGAGTAAAACAGTGGATAAAGAATTTATTCATTGTAATGCCACTTTTTTTTGCCCAAGAAATAGGGGATCTGAATAAGCTTCGAGTTATTTCCCTTATTTTCCTATCTTTCTGTTTTATAACCAGTTCAATTTATTGTTTTAATGATATTTTTGATAGAAAGATTGATCGATTACACCCTCATAAGTCGAAAAGACCTTTGGCAAGTGGAGCTTTAAGTCTCAATTTTGTTATTGGAACGGCGATTGTTTGCTTAGCACTAGGAATGATTGTCCTTTTCATAAGTGGATCTGCTTGTATTTCAACAATATATGGACTTTTTGCCGGATATATAGCCTTGAATGTTTTGTATTCGTTAATATTTAAGCATATTCCAATTCTTGATGTAATCATTATTGCTTCAGGGTTTGTTATCCGAATACTTATCGGAGGTATCTCAACATCAATAATATTGTCTCATTGGATTGTGATTATGACCTTTTTACTCACACTTTTCTTAGCTTTGTCAAAACGTAAGGATGATTTGAATCTGTATCTTAAAACAGGCAAAGTTGTTAGAAAAAACATTCAAGATTATAGTCCTGATTTTTTGAATGCGACTTTGGTAATAACAGCTACAGCCACTATTGTTGCGTATATAATGTACACCGTTTCAACAGAAGTCATATCTGAAATTGGAAATGACCATGTATATTTTTCTTCTATTTTTGTATTGGCTGCAATCTTAAAATATCTACAATTAGTTATGACAGAAAAAAATTCTAAAGATCCTTTGAACACATTGAAAGACAGTCGCTTTCTTCAGATTTGTATTTTGGGTTGGATGTTCACATTTATTATCTTGATTTATACTTAGTTTTGGGATGCTTATATTTCAAAAAATAAAAATAGGACTAGCACCGTTACTAAAAATTCTATTACCTCAAAATAGGGTGGAGCGATGGATTTTAATTGTCTCTTTCATGCTTTTTGCAATTATGAGCATTTGTGTATATACATTGGATTATAATTCGATATTGTCAAATATAACCTACATTGGATATGACCCGAAAGCGTATTTTTCAAAATTTTCAGAATTGAAATATTTTCATCCATATGCCGGAAAATTTAGACATCCATTTGTATCTGTAATTTTTCTTCCTTTTACAATTATTTTTTGGTTGATCGGAGTACTCTTTTCTGAGCCAGTCAAAATATTTTCTATGATGCTTTTATTTAATCTGATTACAGCAACCATCGTATTGGTATTATATAAATATTTTGTCTCTGTGATCAAAATACAAAAACGAATTGCTTTTTTATTATGTCTATTATATATCAGTTTTGGTCATATAATGTTGCTAATTTCTTTTCCTGAAATATTTCAAATATCGGTGCTGGGTCTTCTCATATTGGTATATATTACTACAGATAATCAATTGAATGGAGTTAAAGTTTCCCTTCTTACAAATATCTTCTTATTTTGTTTTATTACAGGGACTACAGTTTCTAATGGAATGAAATGTGTGGTAGCCCAATTGTTTCAAAAGGCCTCGTACAAATCTAAGTTTCGTTCTATTTGTTGGTCAGGGGGAATATGTTTCGGAATTATAGTTGTATCTATTTTATGTTCAACAGCTGTATATTTCTACTTCAATAAATCTTTACCTGACAATGAACCTATTTTAAAATACCTTCAACCTCTTACGACGAATAACGTTTTCCATAAATTTTTGTTTGAGCCAATCTTGTTTCATGATTATTCGAATTTCACATCGTTGATCCAGACTGAAATATATTATAGTTCAAATTATCATCTCAGCATAGTTATTGGGTTTTTTATTGCACTTCTTGTGTGTATTTTCCTGTGTTTGAAAGAGAGCCCAGTCTTGTTGCTGTTAAGTTTTTTTGGAATCGATATTCTAATTCACATTATATGTAAATTTGGCATCAATGAGGCTCATATTTACTCTCCTCACTGGCTATTTATTATACCTCTTTTAATCGGATGTTTCTACAAGTGGGTAGAACAGAGGAAAAAAAACATTGCAATTCTAAATTTCATACTAGTATTTTTTTTGATTAATTTTCTGTTTTTGAACGGATTGAGAATGTTCAATTTTTTTACGAATTATAATTAATGCAACGGATTACAGTCTTCGATTTTGATGGTACCATAACAACAAAGGATTCGTTGTGGGAATTTCTAAAACACACTAATAAAAAAAACAGACTAATATTTCGGCTTATTTGTTGGGGACCTTGGTTTTTAATTTATTGTTTGAAAATTATTTCAGCGGAAAAGTCAAAGCAAAAGTTATTTGAAATTATGTTTAAAAATTGGACAGTAGAGCAATTTCATTCTTCATGTCATTCTTTCTGTCTAAAAATCGATCAATTTTTGAATTCGGACACTATTTTGACTTTGAAGAAACATCAACAAGAGAGGGATATAATCATTATTATCAGTGCCTCCATTGAAGATTGGATTCGACCATGGGCAAATAAACAGGGAATTGAAATAGTTTTAGGGACACAAGTTGCACATGACATTAATCATCGACTTACGGGAAAATTTGCATCAAAGAATTGTAATGGAAAAGAAAAAGTAAAACGATTGTTGAAATTATTTCCAAATAGATCAACTTACCAATTAACGGTATATGGTAACAGTAATGGAGATACTGAAATATTGAATTTTGCTGATATTGGAATTTGGATAAATAATAAAAATTATAATTTATGAGAATTGATCCGAATAGCATTTTTGTAACATCTCCGTTGCTTCCGGATTTGGAGGAGTTTATTCCTTATCTAAAAGATATATGGGAGAGAAAATGGTTAACAAATAATGGTCATTATCATCAGGAATTGGAATCAGAATTGTGTAAATACCTTGGAGTAGAACATTTGTCTCTGTTCTCAAATGGAACATTAGCCTTGATTACAGCACTACAAGCATTGCGGATAACGGGGGAGGTTATTACAACTCCTTATAGCTTTGTGGCAACAACTCATTCGCTTTGGTGGAATGGGATCAAACCTGTTTTTGTTGACATTGACCCGATAACCTGCAATTTGGATGCTTCTAAAATTGAGTCTGCAATTACTCCGCAGACGACAGCCATTATGCCTGTTCATGTTTATGGAACTCCTTGCGAAACCGATGTCATACAGGAAATTGCCGATAAATATGGATTGAAAGTTATTTATGATGCAGCCCATGCCTTTGGCGTGCGAAAGAACGGAAAATCTATTCTTAATTTAGGAGATTTATCGATATTGAGTTTTCATGCGACAAAAACGTATTCAACTATTGAGGGTGGAGCAATTGTTTGTCGCGATTTGAACATGAAACAACGCATTGATTATTTAAAAAATTTTGGATTTGCAAATGAAGTAACCGTTGTTGCCCCTGGAATTAATGCGAAAATGAATGAGCTTCAATCCGCATTTGGCATACTGTCCCTAAATATTTTTGATCAGGCTGTCGAAAAAAGGAAGTATATTTCAAATTTGTATCGAGAAGGTTTGTCTGTAATCAAGGGAATTTCTTTGCTGCCTGCAATTAAAGATGTTCTTAGTAATTATGGATATTTTCCTATTTTTGTAAATGAATTGGAGTATGGAATGAGTCGCAATGCTTTGTACGAGAAAATGAAAGAAAATAATATTTTTGGACGAAGATATTTCTATCCTTTGATCAGTGAGTTTTCGACATATAAAAGTTTACCTTCAGCGGCCATTTCCAATTTAAGAATTGCTCATCAAATGGCAGAGCAGGTTATTTGCCTACCGATGCATCATAACTTGGAAGAAGAAGAAGTCTGTAAAATAATTGATATAATTCAAAATATAATACAAACAGCTAAGACTCAATAAATATGAGGCCGCTTAATATTGTTCATTTGATGCATGATGAAAAATTTATTGATGGGTTTATTCATCTAATGGGAGATATACCCAATTGTCGGAATATCTATTTCCTATTTTCATCTCAAAATGAACTGCGATATGTAAAATCACCAGCTGTGATCCTTGTTCGGAGGCCAGAAGATATAATAAAAAAATTAGCAGAATTTGAATCTATAGATGGAATCTTGATTCATTTTTTCGATGAATGGAAAGCACGGGCATTGATTTTACTTAAAAAGAAGTACCCTTATTCAAAAGTTATTTGGTTTGCTTGGGGGGGAGATTTTTATGGGAAACTGAATTATTCTGTTTATCAAGAGGAAAGTGTGAAACTGCTTAAAAATAAGCGTTTTATGTCGAATTATTTGCGTTTGTATTTTAAAAAAGTATCTCTGAATTTTTGGAAGAATAGATGGAAAGAAGTAAGTTTGATCGATTATTGCTCAACCATTGTACCCAATGAATATAACTTAATATCGAGTTTGAAAGGATTTCGAGCGAAACAATTGCACCTTACGTATTTTGATTCACATTCCTATAGTATAGTGCAAAAATATTTAAATAACATAAATCTCAAAAATAGTGTTTTAATAGGAAATTCAGCCAATATAACAAATAACCATTTAGATATTTTCCGACAGATTTATAGCCAGAAACACAAGATCGAAGGGAAAATCATAGTTCCTCTTAGTTATGCCGGGGTATCGTGGTATAAAGACGCAGTTATTGATAGAGGAAATTTGTTATTTGGTGAACATTTTTATCCTCTGACGAGCTTTCTTTCTATCGATGATTATTATCGGTTGATTAGCTCGTGTGGAGTGGCCATATTCAATCACGACAGGCAACAGGCGTTGGGAAATTCCAATGTCATACTTTATTTAGGTCTTCGACTATATCTGTCGGAAAACAGTCCGGTTTATCGATATTACAAAGATATTGGTCTTCATGTCTTTTCGCTGCAAAGTGATTTTGAAAAATTTGGATTTGAAAGGTTAAAGATAGAACAAATCGAAGAGAATCGAGATATTGTAGGGAAATTCATTTGGAATCAAGCTAGGGCTTCTTTTCAGATAACAGAAATGTTAGATTTGATTAAAAGTGCCAAATAGTGTCTTTGTGGTGCTGAAAAACACAAAAAACAACCGATGTTCTGATGAAAAATGAAGAAGTATGATGAAAGATTATTATAAAGTATTAAGGTTCATCTATATTCCCATTTTCAAATGGAAATACAGGTATGAGCTTAGAAATCTCAAAAAGAAAATTCTAGCATATTACAAAAAGAATCCTCCTGTGCCAACGGATATAGAACGCATAGAAGCCTTGAGTTTTTTGAAAAGGAATCCGATTAGTTATTTCCCGTACAATTTTTCCACACAATATCAAACGACTGATTTTGATGTGATTTATGATTCAGACAAACAGATGTATTATGTCTTGCATGAAGGAGATTATAAGCTATACTTCAAGAAAAAATATACGGAACAAAAAATCCGCCAATCTTATAATTCTTTAAGAATAGAACAGGATATACAATCCCCCCATAGGTATATAACATCGGAATTTTATATTTCCGAGGGAGAGATTGTTGCTGATGTTGGAAGTGCCGAAGGTATATTCTCTATACATGCATTGCTGCATAATGCGTCAAAAGTATATATTTTTGAGCCGGATGAAGAATGGATTGAACCTTTACAGGCTACATTCGAACCCTGGAAAAATAAGGTTGAAATCATTCAAAAATTTGTGTCTGATCATAATGATGAACAACATACGACTCTTGATAATTTCTTTCTAAATAAAGAAATCCCGAATGTTATAAAGATGGATGTTGAAGGAATGGAACGCTTCGTTTTCTCTGGTGCAAAAAAATTGTTAGCCAATTCTCCTCAGAAAATAGTTGTCTGTACTTATCATAAGGACGGAGATAGTGAGAAATTTACTGAATTCTTATCTGGAAATGGTTATAAAACGTTTATCTCTTCCAATTATATGTTGGTATTTGAAGATAAATTACGTGCTCCTTTTTTTAGAAGAGGACTGATTTATGGCACAAAGGAATAAAATAAAATGATGATGTACCAGAATAATCGGATTTCTGTTGCAATGGCTGTGTATAATGGAGATAAGTATCTTCGAGAACAGTTAGATAGTATTTATACACAGTCTCTTGTGCCTGATGAAATTATTGTTGTTGATGATGATTCTCAGGATGATTCTGTGAAAATTCTGGAAGAATATCACCAAAGATATGGCTTAAAATACTATGTAAATAATTGCAATTTAGGAATTAATAAGAATTTTGAAAAGGCTATTTCATTGTGTTCAGGAGATTATATTGCACTCAGTGATCAGGATGATGTTTGGTTGCCTCATAAAATAGAGACGAGTTTGAATCATTTGAAAGAAATGGAGAATAATCAGCCATCACTCGTATCGTCAGCAAGTACTGTCGTGAATGAACACTTACAATTTAAATGGCATCACATACGAAGTAAAGACACAGATTTGTACATTGATACTTTTTTAAACCACTTATCTCAAGGATGCACTATGATGATGAACCGTTCATTGATTCCATATATTCTTCCACTTCCTCCTTTTGAGGAAATTGCATTTGACAATTATATAGGGTTGACGGCTGCTCTGGTTGGAAATAAACTGTATATTTCAAATCCTTTATTGTATTACAGAAGCCATGCTACAAATGTATCCGATCTAAAAGAAAGGAAATATTCGATTTTTCAGCGCTTTAAAATAAAGTATGGAAATCGATATCCAGGTCTTATTCAAGACAAAAGATTCAATGCGCTCAAAGTTGTAAAAAAGTATCACTTTGATGAGTTTAAAGAGGATAGAAAAAGGTTTTGCAATAAAATATTGTCATTAGATTGTAAGGGAAGGTTTTGGTTCAAACTGAGAGTTTTGTGGTCATTAAATGAGTTTTCTATAGGAAAAAGAATATTTTTGATCGTTAATTTTGTAATTTCTTATTCCATTAATTTTTTTTTTCGAGATGAAAATTGTACGACTGGTAACGTTTCTTGACTTTGGTGGTGTTGAAAAAATGGTGGATATTTCCGCTAAAGAAATGATTCAACGTAATGAAGTGGAGCTGATTGTAATTGCGATTGGCAAAGGAGGTCGAACTGCAGATTCTTTAAAAGAAATGGGTATTAATACTCTGGTTTTGAATCAATCTCATAGAATTCCTAACTTTAAAACAATCTCTGTTCTTTATAAATTGTTCAATAAAATAAAACCGGATATTGTTCATACATCAGGAGCTGAGGCTAATTTTCATGGATTGATAGCTGCCTATTTTAGCCGGATCAAAATAAGAATTGGAGAAGAGATCGGTTTCCCTAATCATCGCTGGATATGGAAAAATATATTCAAAAGGGTCTATGCTTCATCGACTCGGATTATTTGTATTTCAAAAGCGGTTAAGAAAAAAATAATCGACTATAAAGAAGTAAAAGAAGAACAAACAGCCTTGATTTATAATCCAGCTCAGGTATCTTCTTGTAAGACAGATTATAATGTTAGGAATAATTCCTTTATGTTTATTTGTGTTTGCAGACTGTTTCCGGTGAAAAATTTAGATAATCTGATTAAAGCTTTTACAACGGTAGTCAAACAGGTAAATGGAGATGTAAGACTCCAGATAGTAGGAGATGGCCCTGAAAAAGAAAAGCTTCTTGCCCTTTGTGAACTTAATCATGTGTCAAGCAATGTTGAGTTTGTCGGTTTTAAGAACGATGTGGAAGAATATTTGAAGCAAGCCGATGCTTTTATCTTACCGTCCTATTCGGAGGGATTTTCTTTGGCTCTGGTTGAGGGAATGCTCGTTGGATTACCTTGTATCGCAACAAAAGTAGGAGGGCCCTCTGAGATTATTACGAATGGTAAAACTGGCTTTTTGATTGATCCCTACAACATACAAGAAATAGAGGAGATGATGATGAAAGTCTTAAAACTCTCTGATTTCGATCGGGAACAAATGGGCAGAGAGGCTAAAAAGTCAGCTCAAATGCGTTTTGGAGTAGAGGTTTATGTTAATAATCTATTGGCGTTGTATGGAGAAAAAAATTAAAGTTCTTCATATTCAGGAAACGGTCCATTCCGGCGGAGTCGAGAGAAGAAGAGCTTTACTTGCCAAGTACCTTGATAAATCAATTTATGAACAAAAACTTATTTGTACCTTTGCTATAGGTCCCATTGTATCGGAACTTGAACAGGAAGGAGTTGAAGTTATTGCAATCGGTAAATTTCATGGTCTTTTCGATTTTAGACAATATAAAAAGGTGATTAAAATCATCAAAGAATATCGCCCGCATATTGTTCATGGGGCTGTTTTCGAGGGAGTAACCATGGCTTGTGTCTGCGGCTTTCTAACACGAGTCCCCATAATTATTGCAGAAGAGACATCAGATCCTCAGAATCGATCGAAAAGAGCAGATTTTCTGTTGAGACTCCTATCGTCTGTTGCCGATAAAGTGGTGGCAATTTCTCTCGGGACCGAAGAATATCTGAGGAAAAGGGCTAAAATCAAAGCTTCGAAAATAAAACTTATAAACAACGGAGTGGAGTTAGCTCGGGATATTCATATAGACGAAATTCTAAAAGTAAAAGCAGAACTGCGGATTCAGGAAGGAGATTTTATTATAGGTAGTGTCGGACGTTTGAGTAATGATCATAAACGATTTACAGATATTATAGAAGCCGTTTCTTTATTAAAAAAGGATCAAATAAAAATTTTGATTATTGGAGAGGGACGTGATAAGGAATTGATTGTACAGAAAGCCAAAGATTTTCAGCTTGAAGACCAGTTGTTGATGCTTGGTTACCAGAAAAATACTTCTCTTTATTATCGACTTATGGACGTTTTTTGCTTAGCTTCGGCTTGGGAAGGATTCGGTCTGGTTGCAGCAGAGGCCATGATGCATAAATTACCGGTAATTGTCACAAAAGTAGGCGGATTGAAATATGTGGTAGACGACGAAGAAACTGGCTTCCTGGTTCCACCGAGCGATCCCAAAGCGATTGCAGAAAAATTGGATGTTCTTATAAAAAACGCAGACATAAGAAAAAAAATCGGAGAGGCCGGATATCATAAGGCAATGCGAGAATACAGTTCAAAAGTATATGTGGAGAATGTTGATAAGATGTATTATGAGCTCATTCATACAATCAATTAAGCACATTAAGTAAGGATGTCGACAAAGCTAATGGACCACAAACAGAGAGTCGTATTTACAAAAGAAATACGAGTTTGCAAATGACAAAGCTCCTCTTTATCACTTGGGATGGGCCTCAAACAAACTATTTGGAGGGATTATTTTTCCCTATTTTCGATGCTATTCGGAAAAATGTAAATATTGATTTTCATATTATTCAATTTACTTGGAATAATAAAGATAATATCCAGCATCTGAAAAAATTATCCGAAAAGTTAGGATTCCGATACTCTGCTATTGAAGTAAGCCGAAGACCACATCCTGCCTTGGGTGTCTTTTGCTCAGTTTATACAGGAGCAAAGCAAATACGCAAGTATATCAAAAACAATCAGATTAACGTCGTTATGGCCCGCAGTACCATGCCTGCTATAATGCTTAACCGGATACAGAATCAACTAAAAAATGTGAAAATCATTTTTGATGCTGATGGTTTACCATTGGAAGAGCGCATCGATTTTTCGGGGCTTAAAAAAACAAGTTTCCAATACAAAATACTCAAATCAGAAGAAACCCGATTGTTGAAAAATGCAGATGCAGTCCTTACCCGCTCTCATAAAGCGATTGAGATTCACT
>JAVBUX010000020.1:0-3618 GCA_031554915.1 Bacteroidales bacterium
TAGATTTTTATTATTGAAAATTACAGTCTTAATTTCCGATAAATCAATCGTTTCATTATAAACGAAAGTATAATTACATTGTGATTCGATTTTCTTCAAAATCTCTTTCAATGGTTCATTTTTTACCGACAGAGAAAGTAATTTCTCTCCCTGTGCCCTTGTTGCTTGTATTACGAAACAACAAAGACATAACATGATTAATCGTTTAGTCATTTTATTGTTAATTTTCTGTGTTATAGTTAATAAAATAATCTTTTCCTTTTCGCTGACATTTGAAATTTCCGGAATTCCCCAATATGTCAAGCATTTCCGAAGGTTTTTCTCTATGAATAAATTTAGCTGTCATCCTGAAATTTTTCAGGGACTCATTTTCTATAGTTATTTTAATATCTTTTTCCCGTTCTATTTGTTTACAGATATCTTCTAAAGGAAGATCTTCAAAAATAAATTGATATTCTTTCCAAGAAATGACATTGTTATTAGTTATTTTACTTATATACAGAAACTTATTTGTTTTGTCATAACGAGCTGTTTCTCCTGGTTTCATCAATTTAGAGTCTCCTCTATTACAGTTTACGGCTATTGATCCTTCGATGAGCCATGTGTCAATGAAATCATCATTTTCGTATGCTTTAATATCAAATACAGTTCCAAGTACAGTAATATTGACTTCTCCGGCTTTCACCTTAAATGGTCGAGTTTTATCTTTAGTCACATGAAATTCTCCTTCTCCGGTCAGGATTACTTCTCTTCTGCCTTCTGTAAATTTCTCCGGATAGGAGAGACTTGATAGCGAATTGAGGATAACGATCGAACTGTCTGGTAATAATATCTCTAATCGTTCACCATGACCTGTAGAGACCAAAATAGTTTGGGCATCCTTATCTATAATCTGTTGCTTTATAAATAAGAATGAGAGTGCAAACAGGATGGCAATAGAAGCGGCTATACCCAAATATCGGTTCTTCCGCTTCTGTTTGCCTATCATCGAGTCTGAAATTCGATCTTCAACAATTTCAAATGTATTTTCTGCTGAATATTTCTCCGGGACAAACAGGTCTTTTCCTGAATCATTACGGAACTCTATGAATTCCTTACTATCCAAATCACAGTCAATAATTTCCTGCTCATCCTTTTTTAATGGAAGATGAAAAAAAAGGTATTTTTTTCTTGCCGCATTATTTTTATTTGTTTCAGCCATTATTTCCGGTGTTTACAAATAAAGAGGAAGAGATTGAAAAATCTCCCTATTCCAAAATGAAAAAAAATAAAAATATTAAATTACTAATTTGCCACTATGTGGCATAACAGGAATTCAAAAAAGTACAATAGGAAGATGCTCTTTCAATTCCGAATACAAAATTTTAACAGCCTTATTCATTTGATTATCAACAGTTTTGGATGATATTTTCAAAATTTCTGCCACTTCGGAATATTTCTTTTTTTCTTCTCTGACCAAACGGAAGACTTCTGCACAACGGGGTGGTAATTTTTCCATAGCAAGCCGGTATCTTTCTTCTAATTCCGATTCCTGCAATTCATTTTCGGGATTCGAGTTATGATGTACAATATCCGGGATTACTTCCAGAAATATTTCTTTATTTTCTTTACAAATTTTCTCGATGTACTTAGCTCTGGCATATTTCAGAGATATGAACAGGTAGGAATCGGGATCTGTGACTTTATGAAGGACTTTTCGGCTTTGCCAAAGGGCAACAAAAATATCGGAAATAATTTCCTGCGTAATGTCCGCATTATTAAAATAATACATTGCCTGACGGAAAAGTTTATTGTAGTAATAATCATAGACAACACGGAAAGAAGAATGACAATCTTCAGTTGCTATTAATCTAAATCGCTCTTTTATTGATTGTTGAGTCAGTTCTCCCATCTATTAGTGTTAGTTCTCCGGCAAAGATAAATAAAACTCAAATAAACTAGAGAGTATTAACACATTGATAACTTCTTTTATAGTTTAAAAACAGATATTTGTTTGTATTGCCAGACCTCCCGGTGATGCAACAGGGGTTACAATGATATACTTACCAAAAGTCTTGTTCATCTGGTTAGTGATTGCATTTCTGATGGGAAAATAGATCCAATAGGCTAATTCTGTCGATAAAATACCGAAACCGGCGCCTGCTGCCAAATCGCAAACCCAGTGCCTGTTATTGATAATCCTTCCGGCAGCAACAGCCCCAACTGCTACATATCCCGAATAGGCAATCCATGGATTTGTATCTTTGAACTCTTTATAAATAATATGGGCGCCAACAATGGCAACAGCTGTATGTCCTGATGGAAAGGAGTTATTCCCTCCATCCGGACGGGTTTCCCCCACCCAGTCTTTCAAATTTCGAACCTGCAACGCTGTTAGTCCGTAAGCAATAGTTGTAATGAAAAATTGATCGATGGGATGGTGTTTTTCGTCCCCGACAGCATCCAGTACAAAAAGGCTTGGAGCAATCATATATTGCAAATAATCATCATAATAATACTGCTTTACTTCCTTTTGTGGTCTGGAAATCTTAAAAAAATCTTTGTGATCTGTTTGTGATACAATACTCCCGATCGCAATCAAACATCCCGGAAGAATCAGGCTTTTAGGATTGAAACTATAATCAACAGGGGGAATATGAAACTGTTTCACAACTTTCAGTTTCCCTGTTTGATCGTTATCCAGCATTGCATGAAGTTCTAAGCTAAGTATATCCTCAGTAAGAGGGCTGATAGAATCAAAACAAATAGGGGGTAGTGTCATTTTTTCAGGTATAACCAGACGTTCTTCTTGTACAATCGTCTCTTTGGTCGATTTTTCCTTTGGAACTTTTTTTATAAAACCGTCCGGCTTCTCAGGAGAAATAATACTTTCACCTAAGCCGGAAATTTTCTCCGGAATGATATCCCGAATGGGAATATATTTGTTAAGTGAAAAGGGAACCATACAAAAAATAATGATCAAAAGCCCGTATCTGACCCGTTTCAACTTTTTCTTTTCCCATTTTTCCATTTATATTTTCTTCAATTCTATCCTGTGTGTTCCTGATTCGAGCTTTATCGAAGAGACCCCTTTCTGATCTTTATAAATCATATTTTGTGGAAAATAAAAGGAAGCGGAGCAATTTACCGGAATCGTTATTGTACAATGTACAATATCTTTTTTCTTTTCCCATTTTGAAATAATTTTCCCATAAGGAGAAATATGTGTAGCTTCGAAATGTTCCAGGCCTTCTACAAAATTGGGTTTCAGGATGATATGCTTAAATCCCGGTTGCTTTTCGTCAGGGTAAATTCCACCTAATCCTTTAAACATCCAGGCACCTATATCTCCGAACATAATATGGTTTAATGAAGCATCATTTTTTGCGATATCGATTCTCCAATTTTCATAAAATGTGGTTGCACCATTCACAATCCAATATCCCCAGGAAGGAAAAGTCTCTTGTGATGCTATTTTATAGGCTGCATCGGCATATCCGTTTTCAGTAAGTGCGTGGAGTAGGGCTTTAGCTCCCAAAATACCAGTGTCTATATGGAAATCTTTTTCTAAAACATTGATATACAGATTTTTAGCAGCTTTGCTTTTCAAATTCTCAGGAACAATGCCCCAATAGAGTG
>JAVBUX010000032.1:0-32187 GCA_031554915.1 Bacteroidales bacterium
AATGAAACCTGGGCTACTTTCGGAACATTATCCGCCGGTACAGGTATCTTGAAAGTAACGATGGAACACCCTTGTGGCACGCGAGAACTGACTCAAACGATCACAGTGAACTATCCGACAGGCGTAGAAGATGTAACAGCAACAGTCGTAACTGTTTATCCTAACCCAACATCTGGAATCCTGAAAGTCTCGGGCACAGTAGCTAATCAAATGATCAGAGTAACGGATGTTACTGGATCATTGAAAGGCAGTTACAAGACCCAGGAAGGGACTACGACGATCGACCTGACGGGTTATGCCAAAGGAACGTACCTGGTACAGTACAATGGTAAAGCTTACAAGGTGATCAGGAAATAAAAGAGATTTGAGAATTGAGAATGAGGCTGACGCACGAAATCATTCTCAATTCTCAATTCTCAATTCAAAAAGCGGCTTCGGCCGCTTTTTTTATTTGTTTGCCAGCAATATAATTTTTTTTACGAGATAGAACAAAACTTTTGGGGATATTGAAAAAAATGGTGGGAAAAGTGCTTTTTGTGGTTTTTTTGCAGTTTTGCATAGAACAATCCAACGCCCCCATAAAAAAGCTCTTAATGCATGTTGGCTATATTGTTTGTAGCGCTTGTTTGCCGATAGTAATTCAGAAAACCATTGTCCTGATTTTTTCAAATCAGATGAATTAATCTCTGTCCGAATTCCTTTTCCAAATGCGTATAGAGAAAAAGAAAGCCTGTGGATACGCATTGTATCTTCATCAGGTGAGATATTTAGTCTCGAAAGTTCTTTTCGGATTAGCATTTCTTTATTTTGTTCCTGTATCTGTTGTTTTTCTTTCGAAATATTTGTGTCATGCCATCGATAACGGAACAGGTATTCCGGGATATTTGCCATTTGCGTATCTTGGTTAATGCGGCACCAAAGGTCAAAGTCTTCAGCAACAGGAACTTCCTGATATAGATGTTTTTTCAGGACAGACGATCTGAAGCATACTGCAGGGTGAATAAGAGGTACGCTGAACAATAAAGAAACGGAAAGAAATGGGGGAGAAGTCTGATTTACTATTTTTCCGGTGATATCACCTTTGTTATTAATAACATGCGCCCAGGTGCCGCACACGCCAACATCCGGATGCTTTTCCATAAAACGAATTTGTTTCTCAATTCGTTGAGGTTCACAGATATCATCGGCATCCATTCGAATGATATATTCTCCGGAAGACAAACCGATACCTTTATTTAAAGTCTTGATCAGCCCCAGGTTTGTTTCATTTTCAATGTATTGGATGCGAATATCAGAGTATGAGAGAATAATTTCTTTGCTTTGGTCTTTGGACCCATCATTCATGATAATTAATTCAAAATCTCCAAATGATTGATTCAGAATGCTTTTTATTGCTTCGTCCAGAAATGAAGATGCATTATAAACAGGCAGAAGGATGGACACTTTTACATTCTTATCCATTTTTCCGGAATTAAATCTTGTGTCTGATTATTCATATTCTCATCTCTAAACCAGTTGGCAGGAGCAATAACTAATTTTTCTTTATTCTCATTTAACCAGGCTCCCCACCAGCTGAAGCTGCTGTTGGCTATGATATTGTGTTTACAAAGACTCATCAGTTGCATATCTATATAGCTCTCTTGTCCCTTATTCCAGTCAACATAAACTGTTCCCGGAAAGGAAATGATTTTTTTTGCTTCTTCAGGATCGTCTGAAAAAACAAAAAAAACCGGGTTTCCTATTTGTTCTCTGATTCGTTTGATTGCTTTTTCATAATATTCCGAGGAGACGGAGGCGTAGGTGTTAGCCGATTTTTTGTTACTGACGTAATCCCCTCTTCGTATGTGGATAGATACGGCATTTGATGATTTTATTTTGTCTGCAACCTTTGCATTTTCCCCGGAAAGACGTTTCTTGAAAATGAAACACTTTCTGACAATATCCTGAAATGAAGCAAAGTATTTTTCCGATTGGAAATAACCTAATAACAGAGTATTATCCTGAAGAGATAAAAAATTGGAATCAAAGTTGAAAGCGTCTTTTTCTTCATAAAGCTTATAATGATTTGCAATTTTTTTTCCGAATATGGTATGTCTTATTTTCGGGTATATTTTATGGAATAAAAAGCTCATTTTTTCGGAAGATGTTATTTTTTCATGGTGTTTGAGAAAAAATAAGTCCAATTCATAATGCCGGGGGGTAATGTTTTTTGAATGGATATTTAAAAGAGACTGATCGATGCATACTTTCACTTCCAGTTGATCGGCCAGAGCCCTGGCTGCCGCATATTGGAACATTTGATTTCCTAAGCCTCCAAAAACGAACACATTGATCATCGGTTGTATCTTTTTGTATGAGTACTAAAGAAACAAAGTTATATATAAAACTTGAAATGTAAAATTAAATTGTCGTATATTTGCATCAAAGTTTAAAAAATCTATTCAAGAACGATGAAAAATCTATTCAAGTCTTTATTGCCGCATCTGGGCGCAGTTGTAGTTTTTTTCGTATTAATATTAGTTTATTTTTATCCTGCATTTGAAGGAAAAGTTCTGCAACAAGGAGACGTTACTCAATTTCAGGGAATGGTGCATGAACTGGAAGAATATGGAAAGCCATCAGGTTGGACGGGTTCTATGTTTTCGGGGATGCCAAGTTATCATATTACAGGTTATAGTACGAGTCCTGATTTTGTCTGGCTTTTTAAAACTCATGTATTGGGTGCCATTCAGTCGGATGTTGCCGGACCAATTTTCATCATGCTGATAACATCTTATATTCTATTTCTTATATTTGGAGCCCCAGTCTGGTTGTCGATATTAGGTTCCATTGCAACAGCATTTTCGTCGTATAATATCATACTTATAGTCGCGGGACATATAACCAAAGCCTGGGCATTGGCATTTGTACCATTGATAATAGCGGGGTTATACTTAATTTTTAAACGAAAGTATTTGTCCGGATTTATAATTTTTACTTTAGCTTTGGCTTTACAAATCGTATCTAATCATTTGCAGATTTCTTACTATACTGCATTGTTTTGTGCAATTTTATTTATAGGATTCCTGATAAATAGTATTACAGAGAAAGCATACAAGCAGTTCGGAATAGCTTTTGGCGTTTTAGTAGCCGGAGTTTTGTTGGCCGTGGCCTCAAATTTAGGATCGCTTTACACCAATTACGAATCCGGACAGGAAAGTATGCGGGGAAAATCAGAATTAACACCTCTAAAAAATGGTGCGGATCAAAATAAAAGTCTTTCTGCTGCAGATGGTTTGGATAAAGATTATGTTTTTGCCTGGAGTTATAAGAAAGTAGAAACATTTACATTTTTGATCCCTAATTTGATGGGAGGGGCTTCTCAACTTTTTGGAGAAAAATCGGAATCATATAAAGTACTGCAAGCTCAGGTGCAAGCAAATCAGATATCAGGAGACGATGCTAATCAGTTGTTCAGTAGATCACGCGAATATTGGGGAGACAAAACTACCTCTGGTCCGGTTTATTTTGGAGCAGTTATTTGTTTCCTGTTTCTTTTAGCATTTTTGATTGTTCCAGGAAAAAGCAAGTGGTGGTTATTAGGGGCTACTGTATTTTTCATTCTTCTGGCCTGGGGGAAATATCTTCCATGGTTCAATGATTTCATGTACTACCATTTTCCGCTTTATAGTAAGTTCCGTACTGTTGAAATGGCGTTGGTGATACCTGGTTTTACATTTCCGATTCTGGCGGTTATGGCTTTAAAAGAGTTGATTAATGGGGAACAAAATAAAGAAAAACTGCTAAAAGCATTGATATGGGCATCTGGAATAACCGGCGGAATCTGTTTGATATTTTTGTTAATCCCGGGAATGTTTTTGAATTTCCAATCGGCAAATGATGTCTATGTTGTGAATGGAGCTATTTCTAATTTTCCTGATTGGTTTTTGGAGGCTTTGATTAAAGATCGTAGGGCTTTGTTACAGGCAGATGCTCTTCGCTCATTGATATTTATTCTTTTGAGTGCTGCTTTGGTATTTTGGTTTTTAAAAGCAAAAGATGAAAAAAAGGTTTTAAAGTTTATAATTCCGGGCCTATTGATATTAGTATTGTGTGATATGTGGCAGGTGGACAAGCGTTTCTTGAATAACGATAACTATTTGGCATCAAAAACGAATAAAGAGCAGTTATTCAAAAAAACAGTTGCAGATAAAGAGATCTTGAAAGATACAAGTGTTTCATACCGGGTATTAAACCTGAACAGCCCGTTTGTGGATTCCCGGACTTCGTATTATCATAAATCTATCGGAGGCTATCATGCGGCTAAATTAGGTCGATATCAGGATTTGATTGATCGTCGTCTGACAAAAGAAATGGGTTCTATCATTTCAACTTTCGGTACGGCCAGGACTCTTGATGATTTTAGTTTGGTATTGGCTAATAGTTCGACATTAAATATGTTGAATACAAAATATATTATTTTTGATCCAAATCAACCGCCTATCCCTAATCTTTCCGCTTATGGCAATGCCTGGTTTGTGAATTCTTATCGTTTTGTAAATACTCCTGATGAGGAAATGGCTTCTTTGGAGACTCTAAATCCTCGTACTGAAGCTGTTCTGGATAAGAAGTTTACAGAAAATCTGAAAAATTTACAAATAAAGACCGATAGTGCTGCTACTATTGTAATGACTTCATACGCTCCGGATATACTTGAATATAAATCAAACTCTCAATATGAGGGACTGGCTATTCTTTCCGAGATTTATTATCCTCATGGATGGAAGGCATATATAGATGGTCAACAAGTTCCGATAAGCCGTGCCGACTGGATGTTACGCGCGATTGTGATTCCGGCAGGAGAACACCAGATCAAGCTTGTTTTTGCCCCGGATGCAGTTAGAGCTTGTTGTACTGTGACTACTGTTGCTAGTGCATTGATTATGCTTCTTGTATTAGGTGGAATTGTTTTTTATTTCTATCGTAGATCAAAACAATAATTTATGTCGGCTCCTCTTTTTTCTGTAGTAATTTGTACCTATAACAGGGCCAAATATCTTGAGCAAACCCTCAGTAGTGTGGTCTCTCAGGATTATTCTTCAGATAAGTTTGAGATTGTAATAGTCGATAATAATAGTCCGGATCAGACTGGTGCTGTGTCTTTTGCATTTAGAGATCAGTATAAAAATCATTCAATACGATATTTTAAGGAACTTCAGCAAGGAATTTCTTATGGACGTAATAGAGGTGTTTCAGAAGCGCTGGGTGAGTATATTGTTTTTTTGGATGATGATGAGACGGTAGAGCCTGCTTTTTTACAAAATCTGGAGGATTTTTACACTGAGTATAAAGATGCTTCCTTAACCGCAGGCCCTGTTATTCCTATTTATGAGACAACTCCTCCTGATTGGCTTTCTCCGTTTACGATGAGATTGATAACGGGTGCCTATTATAAAGGAAAAGACATCAAGATAGTCGGTCCAAAGGATTATCCTGGAACAGGGCATGCCACTTTTCGCCGGAATTTGTTTTTGAAATACGGGGGGTTCAATACTGATCTGGGACGAAAAGGCAGTTCTTTGCTTGGTGCAGAAGATAAAGATTTCTTTTTCCGGTTAATCCAGAATGGAGTAAAATGTTATTACGTACCGGGTGCTGCTATTTATCATCATATACCGGCTGCGAAGCTGACTGAAGAGTTTTTTGATCGCCTGACATATTCTATTGGGGTCAGTGAACGTATCAGAACCTTGTCTGAATCCCAAAAATCTTATTATAAACGTTTATTCGCCGAAGCTGTGAAGTGGGCTGCTTCTATCATCCTTTTCTTATATTATACGGTTACATTTCGGTTTTCAAAAGCTAAAAAATTGATATTGTTTCGATACAATGTAACTCGAGGAATGTTATCTTCTTGAAATCGTATCGTATTTAGTTTTATATTCTTCCTTCTTATAAAAATAATGCAAAAAATGTAATTTTTCTGTTAATTTTTTATAAAAATAACAGTGTGTTTTATTTTTGGAATATTTTTTGTTTTATTTTTGGCAAATATACACATGTCAACAATAATAAAAATGAAAACTTTACAATTACTTTGTATTGCCTTACCTATCTTATTTTTTTCTTCAGTTGCTAATGCTCAGTTATCGGGGAAATATGTTATTAAGCCAGGGGGAAATTATTCTACATTAAAAGAAGCTGCGGATGCGTATAATTCGCAAGGTGTTAATGGAAATGTTACATTTTCCATAGAAGATGATCTAACTGAAACTGGGACGTCTGAGTTCTCAGGGACAGCTCCAAACTCTATGTTCTATACTCTGACAATTACGACAGATGGAGTTCAACGAACTATCAATGGAAATATTGCCGGCCCTTTGATTCAGTTTAAGGGAGCTAATAATATAACAATTGATGGAGGCGTTGCTGTGAATACCTCATCCATTGATATGGGGATTAATAATACTAAATTGGTTTTCAAGAATACCAACACAACGGGTAGCGCCTGTGTTTTGTCTGTTGTGAAGGATGGAGTGACAGATGGAAAGAATGTATTTATAAAAAATGCATCTTTTTGCACCGATATCTTGTTGCCGAACGGGAGTGCGGGTATTAAACTCGATGCTACAGCTTCAGTTGTGGAAATTTCAGGCTGTTATTTCTCAAAAGCTGCTGCCGGGATTAAAATGAATAATGTTTTTTCCGGGAAATACACAAAAAATGTAGTTCGTGATGTAGGACGTTATGGTATTTGTGATACTGTCAACGTTGCAGGGGCGATGAATCTTCAGGTGGATGATAACGATATTCAACGCGTTTATCATAGTACCTCAGAGACAGGTATAACATCAGCTAACCAGGCTACTGTGTCGGCGATAGCTATACTTTCGAGAAAAGGTACCGGTAATATTTGGATAAGAAATAATACCTTGCATGATGTCAATAACGAAGCTTCGGGTAGTAATGAATATATTTGGTCTTGTGGTATTTGGACTGAATTTGGCGGTACGGATAGTATTTCCGGGAATAAAATATCAAAATTGCGGAATACCAAAGGTTCTTACGTCCGGGGTATTATCCCAAGGTCGTTTTTGTCAGGTTCTATCGATGTGCGGGATTGTGAAGTGCGTGATTTGAAAGGCTCCGCACAAGTTAATGGAATATATCCTCAACGTTGGGCACAGACATGTGCTTCATATACGGTGGAACATAATGTTGTGGATATGATAGAGTCAACAGGAACATCGGGGAATCAGTATGTGGCAGGGATTGTGGCTCATGGAACTTTGGGAAAAGTACTTTCCAATACGGTTTCCAATGTTAAAAGTAACAATTGGCAGGCATTTGGGATTCAAACTCAGGCAGATACAGATGCCGACCAGGGAAACCCTACTTTGGTTGCCAATAATATGATACATAGCATTAAAGCAAAATATGCGTATGGAATGAGATGTACAGAAACAATGCCCAAGTTGATAGTAGCACATAATACGATCTGTATGATGAACAATGATGTCCCTGATGCATGGAACTCTAATATTCAGTATGGTAATTATAATGTGAGTAAAAGCTTATTTAATGAGTATATTTTTAAAAACAATATTCTGATCAATAAAAACAATTCATACGAGGCAGGTTCTTATTTGTTTTATGATTATACAGGTATTCGTTATGCTACGATCACGGATTTTGAAAATAATCATCCTGTTTTTGCCGACAATCGTTATGATTCGGATCTGACTTCTTTAATGAGGGTAAATTATTCGAATACAAATAAAGTATACACAACCCTTCCTGATTGGACAGCTTCTGCTGGTGATAATTCCACTATTTTGCCAATTACTCTGGTTTCGGCAACGGATCTTCATTTGTCAGGAGCCTCAAAGTCTGATTTAGCATTAGGCGTTCCTTTTCTTGCCGGATTGATAGAGGAAGACTTTGACGGAGATCTGCGTTACAATTGTGAACATGCTGCCGGAGCTGATAATTACGATATAGAATCGTTTGAAGTCACGTCTTTGTCTGTAGATAATAGTTGTTGTAATAAAACAATATTCACAGCGACGGTTATCAATGGCAGCGGAAATTATCAATACAGTATTGATAACGGACTGACCTGGATGCCTGTTTCAAAAGTTTTGGATGCTTCCAATCTTCAAATTACGGTTTCTCCACGATTGCCCGAAGGAACGTCAACCCTCTACATCAAGGATGGTAGCGGATGTGTTTTCAATTATGATTACACGGTAACGACAGCTCCTGTACTTGTAGCCACTATTTCTGGTGCTACAGAAGGTTGTTCCGGGAAAGAGTATATTTTTACATCTAATGGAACAAGAGATGATATTGACTACGTGTGGACAGTAACAAATGGAACTGTCGTTTGGGGGCAAGGAACCAATGAAGTTGGTGTGACTTTTACAAAAAGTGGGACGGTTACCGTGAAGTATAAGAGTTTGGCTGGATGCGAATCGACTGAGGCGACATTTGATGTTCTTATACAGCAACTTCCTCAGGTAAGTTTCATGTCTGTTTTTGCTGTTTGTTCAGGAAGTACACTAGAGCCATGGTTGTATCCTAAATTAAAAGCAGGGGGAGACGTACCAATTACAAGATATTTTTGGACACTGGATGGTATGGAAATAAACCCATATACTTATAAGACAACAAATGCTGATAATGGTAAAGCGTTGAGATATAATTTAAGTACCGCATACTGTGGAGTCGTCTCTAGTACGCCTATTGCTATTACTGTAAAAAGTAAACCCACAATAATTGAAACTTTGGGCTTGCCGGATACTTTGTGTCTGGGGTCTCAGGTAAATGCTACGGTAAAAGCTGTACATGATGGCGACCAGCCATTGTCTTATCAATGGATGCTGAACGGAGCCGAGATTGGTAATGCTGACAATTTGACATATACTCCGGTATTGGCCGATCATGGACGTGTCGTTACAGTGAATGCCAGCAACGAATGTGGAACAGCAACAACGCAACATGCAGTAATTATTAGCGGTAATCAGACAATACCGTCGAATAATTCGTTGGCTCAGACGATAGATTTACCGAACGGATATTTCACCCGTCCTCTGGATGCTGCAAATGCAGAGCAGATGCAATTACCTGATAAATATTGGGAAAATACGAATTATATATTTTACACATTGGATAACAGCTATACTGATGGCTCCGAAATTTGGTTGAATCGTACCAGTGTAACCGATCAGTGGGTTCTTTCCAGTCCGGGAATCGGTTATAAGTTTAAGGTCTGGTATGCCAATACCAACGCTTATACGAATCTACATACCCGTCCTATTCAAAATACTACTATTGTGATGGATGAGGGAACTTATATGTTTAATCTGCCGGCTGGAGGAGATGGTCAGATTATCCAGGCCTGGGATAGCGGAGTTAAAATTTTCGGATTAAAGAATGTTATTTTCCAATCAACAGTTGGAGGCGCAGCTGTAGCTCAGGCATTCCGTATTGCAGGAAGCAGTAATAATGTTGTCGAAAATGTTACAATCGATGGTGGTGGCAATACTTTCACTGATTATGCATTTATTATCAGTGAAGAAAATTCACCTTCTTTCAGGATTGATTATCTGACAATGAAAGATATAACAGTCCGTAATGCAGTATCGAAGGCAGCGTATAGTAACCGTTCTATTGTAGTATTTATCGGAATGAATGGACGAGGTACTGGGCCTGGGACGAAAACTCAAATGTCTTATGCTCGTATTCATAATCTAACGATAGAAGAAACTTGCAAAACAACAGGTACGCCTAGCTTGGGCGGATTGAATGGAGCTGTTCAACTCTACGGAGCAAGTAACCTGTATTTCAAAAATTTAGATGTCCGGTATATTCCGTCTCTTGTGACAGAGAATCCATTGCAGATGACAATTGGTAGTACTCTGACATCACCCTCCAGGAATATCGTATTTGATGGACTGACAATGAGTGCAGATAGTATAACAGTTCAGCGTTTTATACCTCACGATCTGGCTTTCTCCGATGATTACAGGTATGTCCGTTATCAATTAGGCTATTTAACCACCTATTATACACAAAAACTATTCAAAACGATGCCGGGCTATTACAATAATACGAATATTGTATATGATAAGCAGGATGGCTATTGGATTATTCCATCTGATGGTAGTACTAGTGCAAGGCTAAATAGTCTGAGAGATTTTTATACAAATTATAAGTCAAATAATAACAATTCATTGCTCGGAGCCCCAATGCCCAATATCAAATTGGTAGCGAATGTTTCAGGAGAAATAGGCAATGGTTTTACAGTGCCGGATTTTGGCATTGATGCCCAAGTGAATATTGTTGCAGTAAAAAATGCGACGGATCCGGCAAGCCAGGATACAAAAGTGGTATTCAATCCTATTTCAAAAATCAGTTTCAATGCCACGGGTGCAAGCAAGGTGAATCTATATAATATTGATTTTGACCAAAAAGCTAAATATACATTGCCAACAATTCAGGATAGTGTTGCCAATTCAAAAGCCGGTAATTTCTATAATTGCATATTTTCCTCTTATGGTGATGGCGAACAGTTGAAGATCAATATCGCTAACGCACCGTTCACTTTTGCTGATGAGGCAGCTTGTGTACAGTTTGATTTAAAAGATCTTACTTTAGTTTCCGGGGATACGACTGGCTTGACATTGAAGTATTACGATATGAATGATGTTGAGTTACAAAGTACTACTGTTTTTCCTTCAACTAGTATGACATCTTATAAAGTTGTAGGTGCACACTCTAAGGGATGTTCATATACAACTACGGTTAAAATTATTCGTAATTGTCGTGTGCCAAAGATCAAGAAAGATCTGGATGATGCCGTGATTTGTTTGAATGGCAGTCATACCTGGATCATCGAAGCGGAAGGAGATAACCTGACTTACGAATGGTATAAGGGCGAAAAACGTATTCTAGGTGAAAACTCTCCAATAATTACAATCTCCGATGCTGATTTTAACGATTACGACCGCTACTATGTAGTTGTAAGAAGTGACTATAATGGTTTCAAATCTAGTGTTCAAAGTAAGAAAGTTCGTCTATGGGTAGCTGATTACCTGCCTGAACATCTGAAATTGGCAGAATATCCGAATCCTGCAACTGTAGGAAAGACTTACCACCTGAAAGTGGACGGTTATATCGATGTAACTAAATACAGTTGGAGTTATTCGAAAGATGGCGTAATATTCTCTCCGGCCGTGACCTTGTACAACGACAATGAAACCTGGGCAACTTTCGGAACTTTATCTGCAGGTACCGGTATCCTGAAAGTAACGATGGAACACCCATGTGGAACAAGAGAACTGACACAAACTATCACGGTGAACTATCCGACAGGAGTGGAAGATCTAACAGCAGCAGTGGTTACTGTTTACCCTAACCCAACTTCAGGAATCTTGAAAGTTTCTGGAACAGCCGATAATCAAATAATTAGAGTCGCTGATATTACAGGCTCATTGAAAGGTAATTACAAAACCCAGGAAGGAACAACACTGATCGATTTGACCGGTTATGCCAAAGGAACGTACCTGGTACAGTACAATGGTAAGATTTACAAGATAATCAAGAAATAATTGACAATTTACACTCATCATTTCAAATTTAGCAAGATCTCATGAGATCTCGCTAAATTTGAAATGACGGGTGTCAACAAAAGAATGGGCATGTTTAACATGCCCATTCTTTTGTTTTTACGTGATATTTGTTAACGTTTAATTCATTATGTAAAATAGGGGTATAAACACGATAAGTTATGATTTCTTCCCCTCAACTTTTTTATACTGATCCGTTTAATTTACAGTCTCGAAATAAAGTAACGATGGAATTGTGACCATTTTCTTGTAGGATCATCCTTTCTGAAACAAAAAAAGCAGCTACAACTTTCGTCATAACTGCCTGATTTTCTTTGCTCTCCCTCTTGGACTTGAACCAAGGACCCTCTGATTAACAGTCAGATGCTCTAACCGACTGAGCTAAGGAAGAATTACCGCATTCTTATTATTAATGCGGTGCAAAGGTAGCTATTTATTTCTCACGATGCAAATGTTTTTTGCTTTTTTTGAGTTTTACTCAATTGACAAGCTCTTTCCTTTCGGATATTTCACTTTATACATCAGGTTCAATTCATTTTTTTGTAGAGATTGAAGGGTGAATTTCCACTTGACTTCACCTGTTTCTTCGTTCAATACAGCTCCGGATAAATTTTCTGCGGATACTTCTATTTCATGACTTGTAGAAACCGGGATCTGATCAAACAACGACATTGCGATGGGTTGGCGTTTGTTATTTTTTACCGTAATCTTCCACCCACGTGTAGTTTCGCTTTTATTTCCCAAGAATTTTTGAGAAGTATATTCTTTCATCTTTTCTCGTTGTATGGATACGTTTTTGTCTCTGCCTAATGAGATGTTCAAGGTATCGCTTTGTCCACGTACATCCAGAATTGTTTTTCCGATGAATGTGTTCTCAAAGAAGATATTAGCTTCACCTTCAAGCAGATTATACTGTTCCCAATTAGAAATATTAGCCAGCAAAAAGGCATCTTTATCCACTTTAGGAATACAATAATATTCATATTCGGCAGGAAGTGAATAGTGTTCCATTTCTACGGTTGTATTTTTGTTCCCAGGTAAAATTGTATAGGGTACTTTAATTTCAAACTCTACAGAAGTCTGATTTTCTATTTGATCTACCGGCAGAGGGATACTTGCAGGTTTAGCTTTTATGTCGGACATCCCTCTTATCTGAACTCCGGACACCTTTCCAGATAGGGCGCTTGAAACTTCTTTACGTTGTTCAGAGCCATATCCGACCACAACAACTTCATCTAAAGTCTGGAGATTTTCTTCTAAAACAACATTCATATAACTGTTGGATATCGGAAGAGTTTTGGTATTCATCCCAAGATATGAAAAGGTCAGGTCTCCACCTCCGAATGGAATGGCAAGGGTAAAATTACCGTCAATATCACTGGTCGTGCCGATCGTTGACCCGTTTATCATGATACTGACGCCAATAAGAGGTTCTCCGGAAGTGTCGATAACTTTTCCTCTTACCTGGTTTGAAAGATCATTACCATTATACCTTGGAGGCTTTGTATAATAATCTAAAAAATAAGTTTTGAGTTTAGGAGCAACATTTCCTAGATTCGGATTGATAGACGACACTTTCAGTTTGACATTTTTCCATTCTTCTTTGGTGTTTTGCATGATATTGGCCTTATAAACCAATTCAACCGGTTCAGAGATGTTTTTTGCACGAATATCGTAAGATGGATACCATCCGGCATTATTAACATAATAGGATAATTCCATAGGAACTTTTACCATTGTTTTGCAATCAATATCAAGTATGACTTCACCTGTTGGCTCGGATTTGACATTGCCGAGCGCTGCCAATTTGCGTTCGCAGGAATTTTTTTCTTCGGTTAGTCCTTTGATCTTTTTGTCAGTTTCCAGTTCTTTCATTTTCAGTTGAGACATACGTTCGCTGTAAAAAGCAATGGTCATTTTCAGGTTTGTGAAGTTTACTCCTTCTGTTCCTCCGACTTTTTTATTTTCCCGGAGAAAAGCCAATTCTTCGGTGATAATTTCCTTGTTTACGGTTTCCAGCTTGATTTTTTCGTTCAACCCGTCGATTTGCTTGATGTAATTTTCGATTTCAGCAGTTTGTTTTACACTGTCGTTGTAGTTTAGCTGATAATTTACGGATAAAACCATTACATCTCCATCCACTTTGACCCGGACGCTTTTAGCATCGGCGTATGGGGATAAGCCTGTAAAACGGACTGTTGATTTTCCGGAAGGAAGATTTGCTGATGTTTTACGAAGAACTTGTGCTCCTTTAATAAAAACGGTCACATCAGAGACTTCTGTTTTTAATACAACATCTTTTTTCTCCTGAGCTATAAGGGAAAAACTCAATAAGCTAAGTAGCAAGAATACCCATCGTTTCATAACTGTATTTTTTAATGAATAATTGATTTTACTTATTAGATGAAGTTATGATGGAAATTCCATAAATTGGTGAAAATATTTATAGTATATTTGTAGTTATTAAAAATTAAGTTTGATATGGGAACTATGCGTTTGTTTTTTATTAATGTAATTCTCTGGTTTTGCGTAGCCGGAGTATTTGCTCAAGAGTATGATATTCGAAAGGATATTTCTTATACTTCAACATCCGAAACGGATGCCTATAAGTTGGAGCGATGTAAGTTGGATATCTATTTCCCAAAAGATAAAAAGGATTTCAAAACTATAGTTTGGTTTCATGGAGGAGGGCTTGAAGGAGGAGATAAGTTCATTCCCGAAGAATTGAAGGAGAAAGGAATCGCTGTTGTTGCTGTCAATTATAGGTTGAGTCCGCGTGCGAAAAATCCTGCGTATATTGAAGATGCGGCAGAGGCGGTGGCCTGGGTGATTAAAAGTATAGCATCTTACGGAGGAAACCCGCATCAGGTTTATGTGTCAGGACATTCAGCCGGGGGATATTTGACATTGATGGTAGGCATGGATAAATCATATCTGGCAAAATATAATGTTGACGCAGATATGATTAAAGGTCTGATTCCGATAAGCGGGCAAACCAATACCCATTATACTATTCGTCAGGAAAGAGGTTTGTCGCGGGAAATCCCTCTGATAGACTCGTTTTCGCCACTCAATCAGGTAAGGAAAGATTTACCCCCTGTTTTATTGATATCTGGAGATAGGCAATTAGAAATGACGGCCAGATATGAGGAGAATGCACATTTGGCTGCTGTTCTTAAGTCCATGGACAATGATGTTATCTTATGTGAATTACAAGGGTTTGATCATGGAACTGTTTGTGCTTCAGGGTGTTCTTTGTTGTTGGAGTGGTTGAAGAAACATTAATGAATTACAGACTTGTTGATTGGTCAAAAAATCATTACCTTTGCTAGTAGATATAATCCTAATATGAGAAATACCATTCAGAGAGCTTTTCTTTGTGCTGCCTTGTTGTGTTCTTTTGTAAAACTCCAAGGAGGAGTTCCTGCATTTGCTAGGTTTGATAAAATTACTCAGGCAGATGGATTATCCAGTAATCATATTCTTTGTATTCATCAGGAAAAAGCCGGATGGCTCTGGGTTGGTACCAGTTTGGGACTGAACCGTTATGATGGTTATCATTTTAAGGTTTATAAAAGTGATCTCGATGGACTTGGTACTCTAAAAGGAGAACTGGTCCGTTGTATCTTTGAAGACAAGCAAAGTCGAATATGGATTGGGACGGAACATGGAGGGTTAAACCTGTTTAACCGGGATTTGGAGCAGTTCTCTCATTTTAATTTTGCCGATTCTTCGGTGGATTCGCTTTTTTCAGTAAATAGTATTATTTCAGATAATCAGAACCGTATTTGGATTGGAGCCGATGAAGGTGTAGCCTTTCTTGATGAAAATTATCAATTACAAAAATTGAATCTTCCGTCCTGGAAAGAAGCCGGTAAGCCTGGTGTTACCCGGATTTTATTGGATAATAAAGGAAACCTGTGGTTTGGGACAGTATCCGGCTTGTTCGTTTATGATTTTAAGACTAAGAAAGACAGTCGTTTACCCCTTCCTGATACGGACAGATCTTATGATGAAATTAATTCCCTTTACTACGATACTGATCATATATTGTGGATAGGAACTTATAATGACGGAGTTTTTACTGCTGATCCGGTAACTCAGACTATCCAAAAATTCAATTCATGGATTCGTTTTAGTCGCTCTGAGACCATTCGGTCTATTGTGGAAGATCATCAGGGAATTATGTGGTTTGGAACTCGTGGAGGACTGGTAGCGTATGATAAAGTGGCTAAAAATTTTTCCACTTTCCTGAGAGATGAAGATGAGAGTCTGAGTCTTTCGTTGAATTCAATATTAAGCCTGTGTGTCGATTCAAAAGGAGATTTGTGGATTGGTACCAGAGGAGGAATAAATTACAGAAATAACGATAAACAGGCTTTCCGCCATTTGAAAGCTTCTAAAAATGATACCCGTTTTCTGAATAATGCTGAAGTATATTGCTTTTTTATTCATGGAGACGATTTATTGATCGGCACAGAAAGTGGTGGTGTTAATATTTATAATACAGAGACTCATCGTTTTCAGTATATAACAACAAAGAATGGACTTTCCGGCGACTGCATCAAATCTTTTGTACAGGATGGAAGTGAGATTCTGGTTGGTACCTATAAAGGTGGTATCACTGTCATTGATGCTGATACCTACCGTGTAAAGACTGTTTTGAGACATCAAAAAAATAATCCCTCATCATTAAACCATGATGTCGTTTGGGGGTTACTAAAAGATTCTCACGGCAATATTTGGGTTGTTACGAATAAGGGAGTGCAGTTGTACGACGGAAAAACAAAAACTTTTGAGAGTAAGGATGAATTATTCTCCGGTACGAGCTGTAACTGGATCAAAGAAGATGCCGAAGGAGATTTGTGGATGGGAGGAGGGAACAGTTTACTTATATATAATCCGAAATCCGGGAAAATTATAAGACATAACGAACGTACACGTGATTTTATCCGGGCCGCGAATAACCGGTATTGGGTGGCTACCCGGGGACATGGTCTGGCGTTATATGAAAAAGAAAAGGGTGCTGTTAAATATTATACCGAAGCTGATGGTTTGTGTAACAATACCTTACAGTCTTTGATCCGGGATAAAACAGGAAATGTATGGATCAGCACTTTGAATGGTTTATCGTGTTTTAATGAAAAAACATCTGAATTTATTAATTTTGATGCCTCTGACGGTTTGCAGGACAATCAGTTTAATTATGGAGCTGCTATTCAGAATAAGCAGCGTCAACTGATTTATGGAGGGATCAATGGAATCAATATATTTAATCCGGAAGATGTTCGGATGAATTTTTATATTCCTCAGGTGGTATTGACTGAACTGAGGGTTTTTAATCAACCGGTTACAATCGGGTCGATCATTAAAAAGAGTATCAGTGTTGCAGATAAAATTGTCCTGAACCATAAACAAAATGTATTTTCGATCGAATTTGCAGCTTTGTCGTTTGCGAATTCATCTAAGAATATGTATAAGTACAAGATGGAAGGATTTGATAAAGACTGGATTCAATCAGGATTTTCCAATTCTGCTACATATACAAACTTAGATCCGGGGAAATATACATTTAAGCTTAAAGGATCTAATTCTAATGGTGTTTGGAGCGAGAAGGAGACTTCGATCGAAATTATGATTAAGCCTCCTTTCTGGAAAACCTGGTGGTTTGAACTGATTATGGCTATGGTGGTTATATGCTTTTTAGTTTATCTGGGTAATTTTTATTTAAAACGGGTACGTTTGAAGAATGAATTGGTGTTTGAAAAAACCAAAGCTCGTAAGTTGCATGAAATTGAAGCTATGAAATTGCGTTTTTTCACAAATATATCACATGAAATTCGGACGCCGCTTACTTTGATTTTAGGACCATTGAATCAGGTAATAGAACAAGGTTCCGTAGATGGTGAGTCGAAGGGAAAACTTCAACTGGTTAAGCGAAATGCAGATCAGCTCTTGAAATTGATCAATCAATTATTGGATTTCCGAAAACTGGAAGCTGGTAAACATACGATTCATTACGAAAAAGCGGATATTATGTTATTTGTCCGGTCAATATTGGAGTCTTTTCAGGCAATGGCTCTGGACAAGGGTGTGAATCTTACGTTAAATACCGGGATGGAGTCGTTTATCGGATGGTTCGATGGTGATAAATTACAAAAAATATTGAATAATTTACTTTCTAATGCTCTTAAATTTACGGATGCCGGGGGCTTGGTAGAGGTAATATTCAATGCAACGGATAATCCAGCCTCAGATGTAGCTGGAAAGACATCTTTCTATAGTATTTCGGTTCGGGATAGCGGAAAAGGAATTCCGGCAAAGAACATTGGTAAAATATTTGAACGGTTTGAACAGGCTTCAAACACCAAAGATTATACCGGGTCGGGGATAGGTTTGTCGATTACACGAGAATTTGTGAAGTTAATGGGTGGAGATATTGAGGTAGAGAGTGCAGAAGGATCTGGAAGTACCTTTGTGGTCCGTTTGCCTGTCCTTTCTGATGCAGAGGTCGATGTCGAAACAAAAGACCCGGTGCTGGAAAAAGCCGGAGAAAATATCGCTACAGAAGGTGGAGAAAATATTGTATTGATTGTAGAAGACAATGCCGATGTTAGGGAATATACTGCTTCAATCTTCCGGTCGGAATATAAGATCCTTGAAGCGGTAAATGGCCGAGAAGGCTTTGAGATGGCAGTACAGCATATTCCGGATATTATAATCTCCGATTTATTAATGCCGGAAATGAATGGAGATGCTTTTTGTAAGAAAATAAAGAAAGAAGAACGAACATCTCATATCCCATTTATTTTATTGACTGCGGTAACATCGAGAGAATCGGAAAAAGAAGCCTTAAAAATAGGGGCGGATGATTATATCACAAAACCATTTGATATTAATATTTTAAGAATCAAGGTCGATAATTTGCTTTCTCTCAGAAATACGTTGAGGGATAAATATAAAAATGACTTCCTGATGCAGCCCAGTGCGGTTACTTTAGTTTCTCCGGAAGAAAAATTTCTAAAAAAAGCAGTCGATATTATTGAAAAGTACATTGATGATCCTGATTTTGATATCGAACGCTTTGCTTCTGAGATTGGCGCCAGCAGGATGCAACTCTATCGTAAGTTGGAAGCATTGACCAATATGACTGTTAAAGAATTTATCAGGGATATACGTATTAAACGTGCAGCTCAGTTATTGGAACAAAATAAACTGACTGTATCTGAAATTGTCTATCAGGTCGGGTTTAGAGATCTTGCTTACTTTAGAAAATGTTTTCGGGATCAATATGGGGTAAGCCCATCAGAGTACGCCTCAAAATTCAAAAAATGATTTTATAAACAAAAAGACATGTAACGGATAAAAATTACATGTCTTTTTGTATAAAACATCAAATAAAATACCATCTGATACATTTATCTCCTGTATTTGGTACGAAATTACCCTCTGCCCCTGGATTATTCATATTACTTTTGTACCAGAGTTAGTTAATAAAAACATACAAGGTTTTTAGGGTTATAAGAGTTTTATTAGGGGGAGCCGGGGCTGGTGACAGTCTCGGCTTCAAATTTTTAACTATCTCAGGGTTATTTTGTAATTATATAGCTGTAATTCCCTGATAAAGTTGATTTATTCGCATTCAATGAAACTCTGTATATTTCTTTTCCCCATACATTAGATAACCGTGAATCTTCCAATACAATAGTTTTAATCTCCGGTGTAAAAATATTTTTATCATATAATAAAGAAACTTTTTCTCCTTGTACTTCAATAATTACTTTTCCAGGAGTAGAAATATCGACTTTTCCCCATGTCAGGAAATTGACCTGGTTATTCTTCTTTATTTCTGTCAGATTGAAAGAGTCGTTGATAACCAGTTTATCTTTTTCCATAGCATAAGAACGTATCCACTTACTCACACCGGCTTCTTTGGGATAAGCTGTGGATATATTGAGTGAAAAAGTTGATTTTTTAGGATTAAAGGCTGCATCTGTTGCTTTGAATTTTGCTCCGAAAGATTGCGGTTCCCCGTTAATCATCGGTAAATTGTGATAATTACTTTGCATAGTCCAGATAGAGTATCGTTCACTACTGAAAGTCTGACGGGTGTAAGTACCAACACCGGCATCAATGATGAAAGGAATAGTATTGAGGTACAGAGAGAAAGTACCTATGTCATTGTGATTATGGCTTTCATTATTGTATCCGCCTTTTGCTGCAAGAAAAAAACCAAAATTATTTTTCATGTAACAAAACTCTGTTTCATGATACCATGTATATGCCGGAGTCGTATGTTCCGGTTTGACTTCAGAGAATGCATTATTATAATATAAAGTTTGTAATCCACGGAACAGATCGGTTCCGAATTTTAGATCAGAATTCCTTCTGTCGGAGTTCACATAAGCGGCAAAAGATATCATTTCCTGGCTATTAACCGCTTTTCCGTAACGATAGATAAGAGGTGCATCTCCTCCGCCTTTTGCAGAAGCATCCGCAAAATTGACAACCCATCCATTTCCAACGTATGAGCGGGAAATATATTCTCCCATATTCTTGATCATTGGTTCATTGAAAATAGATACTTTCCCTGCAGTTCCATCATACAATAGCTGAAGGTAGTCATACATTTTACCTGCTGCATGTCCCCAATAGGAAGGTCCTTCTTCGCAAGCCCCGTCAGAATGGCTATAGTTTATGAATTTGTCAACAGATATCATGGTTCTATATACAGCCTTGGCGAGTTTATCTTTGTTGTTTTCAAGAAGAAAGAAACATTGTAAGACATTGAAATTACACCATGGATTCCAATTATTAACCATTCCTCCCGGTTTCAGGTCGAATGCCATCCACCAGAAACGGTCGATATTCATATAAGTATCCAAAATTCGTTTTTGTAATTCATGATGTAAACGATCGGAAATGACCGGGTTTACTTTGTCGAACTCCTTATTAAAGAAGAAATATGTCCAGGAAAGCATTGCGCCGACTTCTCCGGCAGTCAAATCGATAATATCTTCTTTATAATCAGGTAAGGAACGTTTGGACAACTGTGCTGAAAGATGTGCAGAAAGTGCCCAGGAGGTCATTTCGCAATAATAAAAAGCGCCATTAATAATTTGATCCATGAATCGGCTTTTTCCTTCAGCCAGTTCAGCCATGATCAGGATGGACATGGCTGAATTATTTTCATTGAAAGGCTTCTGCATAATATCCCTGGATCCGCTACGTTCAAATTCGATGTAATCGGAAGCTTTTACAACCTGCCATTGGTAGTTCAGCTTTTCTTCACCCAGTTTGATAAGTTCAGCTTTATTATTCCCTAAAAAACGATCCCATCCGGAGCGATCAGCGTAAGTCGGGTAGGGAACCCACTTCTGATCCATTACAAGTATTGTTTTTAATCCTTCAACCGATGTCTTCTTTTGAAGTAAGTTTCTTTCAGTATAAGCGTAGCTGTTTCCCGAAAACAAGATAATCAGGGAAAATACGATAAAGATAATTTGCTTTTTCATGTGTATATTTATTTAGGTATCCATCCGTCGAGTCCTTTCATTACATTTTCCAGAGTATAAATGGAAACTTCTTCTTTTGAGAGTATTTTTGACCAGGAAACTCTTTTTGTCGTTTTAGCGCCAGCTCCTTTATTATTATATTCCATGTAACGAGTAGTTTTTTCGTTTGTTTCTTTTCCCCAGTTGTGCCAGCCTTCAGCAAGGATTCCCTGAGGCAATTCACAATTCATAAATAAAGTCATAGCATAAGGTCTCCAGGGACGTCCCAGATACATTTTTGTCACTTCTGGTGCTAAGGTAATCTTGCAATTATTGAAAATATAGCCATAAGCTTGTTTTTCAGGAGTTGAGGCTGCTGTAATGTATGAATCTCTTTTGCAATGAATATCACAGGCTTCAAACCAACAAATAGACGGACCAAAAATAAAATCGGTAGTTCCTTCAATATAACAGTTTGCAAAATATTGGCGGCAATTTTCGCGTCCTGCATAAATGGTATCCTGGTTTCCCAGAAGACGACAATTTCTAAAAATAACACGGTCTCCTTCAATATGAACCGATACTGCCTGCCCTAGCTGGGCAGCATTGTTTTCAATTGTCAGATTTTCGAATGTAATATCATTGCTCTGGATATAAAAAGTATAGCTCTTGAATGTGCCCATATTGTCTATTTTGGCATGGTCGTCGTAAGTGATAATAGTCTTTTCCTTATCCTCTCCAATAAAGGTGATTCCTGTGATCCAGGTAGGTGAGACTATTTTTTCTTTATATATTCCATTTTTAACCAGAACAACAGTTGGGTTCGGACGGAAAGCACGTATGGAGTTTATCACATCCTGGATGTTGCGGAAATCACCTGTACCATCGCGGGCTACAATAAATGTGTCCTTGTCAACATATTGATTTTGTGCAGATATATTTTGAGTAAAAATACAAATAAAACAGCAAATAATTGTGATTAGTTCTTTCATCTTTTTCGTAATTAAAATGTTATCATACAAAGATAATGTTTAAAAATAAAAAAACAGTTTTAATTTTGCTTGAATATTTCAGTATGAAAAGTAGTTTTGTAAATATTAATAATAAAAGTTTATTCAGGATGAAGACCTTAGTTTTAACAATAGGTGTGTTTTTTATGTCTCTGAACCTTTTTGCTCAGACAGGAGCCTCAAAGTATGATAAAGTATTGGCCGATTCTCTGGGGGCTGATGCTTATGGTATGAAGCAGTATGTGTTTGTGATGCTTAAAACAGGGGCAACTACAATTTCAGATAAAGAGAAAGTATCCGAAATTTTTAAGGGACATTTAGTCAATATCGGCCGTTTAGCAAAAGAAGGAAAGCTGATTATTGCCGGTCCTCTCGGAAAAAATGACAAATTGTACCGTGGCATTTTTATATTCAATGTAAAGACGGAAGAAGAAGCTAAAGAGCTATTAAAAACAGATCCTGCTGTTGAATCCGGACTTCTGGATGCGGAGATCTATTCCTGGTATGGTTCTGCTGCTTTACCTGCATATTTGGAGGTACACAAAAAGATTGAAAAAGAAATTTCAGGCAATTAAATATTAAGGCCTATTCCCGGAACATTTAATTAAATCTGTTAATTATTAGTCGATTAACTGTAGGTGGATTTTTAGTTTTTCTGATATAAGCAATAATTGCGATTGCCATTAATGTCCCAAATAATAAAAAAATTTTCATGGGACTTAGAGAAGTTAGTATTAATACAAGACCAGCAAGTGATTTGTAGTGCTCTCCGGTAACTCCGTATTGATTTCCTTCAGAAATACCGGATGCAATGTTGATCGTCCAAATGAAAATGGCAAAAACAACAAAAGCAGCTATTAATGGCTTCTTCCCGGCTCTTAATTTTGAGTATTTGTCAATTTCAACAGTTGAATTTGGAATTGTGGTTTTGAGAAATTCAAATATTTCTCGTTTTTTATCAAGGCTGGTTATCCAGAAGCGTTCATTGGAGTCGCTACCAAATAATACTTCAATATAATTCTTGTTGTCTTCATAATTTATCTCTTTGATATAGCTAAAAGGGACTCCGGCAAAATTTTTTGTCGGAATGATGCCATTTTTGATATCCCGAATGTAACAATCAATATCTTCGCTTAAGTTTATGTGCCTCGTACTATGTGGGTTATTTGTTCATAAATCAATAATTTATAGCTTTCGTCCGTTTTTTTTTCTATTTTTCTGTAATATTTGCGAACGAAACATGGTATCCTATTTTTTGTATAGATCAACCCAACAACAGAACCATCATCATTATCATTGATTTGTGCAACTTGGGAGCTGCTTAGTTCATATCCTAACTTTTCCGATATTTTGATTTAATGAGAGTTTATGCGCAAAACAAAGCTTATATTTATATAATACAATTTACAAATATAGTATTTGTATTTTAAATGGAGTACACATGTGTGAAAATACAATATTTAATTTTGAAATATTTGTAGCTTAAGGCTGATTACAAGTCCTTAGTGGTACCAAATATTAAGCGCTCAATGTATTTTGCTTTTCATCCGTTTAATATAGGACTCTTTGAGTAGCCTCAGAACGACTTTGAAACGTTTCTGTGTAAACAATTTGCCAAGGCCTTCCTGATTTGGTGAAAACTGTAGCACCTGCATTGTGTCTTGCTAAACGTGCTTCGGGATTTTCTGAAGAACCGATGTAATAATGATTCAGAGATTTGCTGTAAAGAATGTAAAGGTAGTACATGTAGTTTTGGTAAAATAAATGAAAATTATTCCTTTATGTAGCATAATCCGGGATTGAACCGGGATCTTTCTTAAGTAGCGAGACCCGGGATTGAACCGGGGACCTCATGATTATGAATCATGCGCTCTAACCAGCTGAGCTATCTCGCCTCCTTGTTTTAGCGATGCAAAAGTACTGCTTTATTTTGGATATTCCAAATAGTTGCGATCATTTTGTTTGAAAATATCAGGAATTGCCAAGAATAATAAGGGCTTATAAAAAAAGGAGATTATGAATATTCATAACCTCCTGAATCTTTCTTTAAGAACTTTGATTCGATTACTTTCTGATTCCCAGTTCTTTAATGATAGCACGATATCTTTCGATATCACGGTCTTTCAAATAATCGAGCAAACGACGACGTTTACCAACCAACATTTTAAGAGATCTTTCTGTGCTATAATCTTTTTTGTTTGACTTGAGGTGCTCAGTCAAATGCGAAATACGGTATGAAAACAATGCTATCTGACCTTCTGATGAGCCAGTATCAGTGTTAGACTTCCCGTGCTTTGCAAAGATTTCTTTCTTTTTCTCTGAATCTAAATACATGATAAATAACGATTTATGTATTATTGTGCAAAAATGCGATGCAAAGGTAAGAATTATTTTTTACATTTACATGTATTTAATTGTATATTTGTATCCAAATAAATAATGCTATATGGATATTTCAGTTGTCATACCCTTATTTAATGAGGCGGAATCGCTTCCTGAATTGTATCAATGGATTGCTAAAGTAATGAAAAACGAGAACTTCAGTTATGAAGTTGTTTTTGTTGATGACGGGAGTACCGATGGTTCGTGGAATGTAGTTAATTCTCTTCGCGAAAAACATGAAGAGGTAAAGGGAATTCGGTTTCGTCGTAACTACGGAAAATCACCGGCTTTATTTTGTGGATTCCAAAAAGCACAAGGTGATGTGGTCATCACAATGGATGCCGACTTACAGGATAGTCCTGATGAAATACCAGAACTTTACCGCATGATTACTGTCGAAGGATATGATTTGGTTTCCGGATGGAAAAAGAAACGTTATGATCCATTAAGTAAAACTATTCCGACAAGGTTGTTTAATGCGACAGCCAGGGCGGTTTCCGGTATTAAACTACATGATTTCAACTGTGGATTAAAAGCGTATAAAAATGAGGTGGTGAAAAATATCGAGGTTTACAACGATATGCATAGATATATCCCATATTTGGCAAAAAATGCAGGTTTTTATAATATTGGCGAGAAAGTGGTGCAACACCAAAAACGTCAGTATGGAAAAACTAAGTTTGGAGGAATCAGCCGTTTTTTTAATGGTTATCTGGATCTGATTACTCTTTGGTTCTTGTCTAAATTCGGAAAAAAACCAATGCACTTTTTTGGAGTTTTAGGGACGCTGATTTTCCTTATAGGTTTTGTTGCAGTAGTTGTGGTTGGATTTCTGAAACTTTATTATATGCATGTCGGAGGCGCTTATCGACTGATTACCGATACACCATATTTTCATGTGGCATTAGCTTGTATGATAATAGGAACTCAACTTTTCCTTGCCGGATTTATTGGGGAGTTGGTGACGAGAAATGCACCGGAAAGAAATCGATATAAAATTTCGGAAGAAATTTAATAATAAAGAATAACCGTCATCTCTAGTTAGAGAAATTTCAAAAGATCCACTAAGCTAGAGATGGCGGTTATTCTTTATTTATTATTAATTAAAATAAGTTGAAAGTATATCCAATACCTAAATAAATTAAGTGGTGACTTGCATCGTGATTTGCACTTGTATAGCGCCAACCTCCGTTAATTTTCAAATGCTCAGTGATATTTCCGCGTAAATGCCATCCGATATTGAAACCTGCAACATTAACAGCGTATGCTTCATTAGTTGCCGAATTCAGATATTTCTTATCAATGTAAGAATATTGTCCTCCAATGAAAGGTCCTGTTGCCCAGTTGCGTTGCAATACCATATAAAAACGCATGTCGAGATTTGTTGAATACATTTTTATTTTACTTTTGGTATAAGTTGCGTCACCCGGATCTCCCAATTCCTCTGTAATGTTGGGATTCATTAAGCCCGTAAAGCTTATTTCCAAAGGATCTGTAAAATGGTATGCAGCATTAACTCCATATAAGATGTTCTTATAATTAGTAATGTATCCTCCGGTAGCTCCGACAAAAAGATCTCCAGCTTGAGCACGTGCTCCAAGTGAGCATGCAGTTAAAAATAAAAGTAAAAATAATTTTTTCATTTTTTGATAATTGATATTTCAGGTGCAAAAATAGGTATTTAATACATAAATACAAAAAGAAATACCGTCATTTCAGATGAATCTTAAAATGACGGTATAGTTTGTTGTTATAATAATGAACTTTACATTATTTCACAGCAGGAACAGGAACCGGGAATTTGCTGAATAGTTTGTCGCAAGCTTTATTGATTTCTACCGGATCTTTAATATTCTTGGCTGTGTTTTCAATTACAGAGCTTACTGCGCCATCCCAAATGATGGCATTTTCTTTTGCATCAACGAGGTCCACAGCCAATACCCCATCTTTACTTACGTTATCGATGATTTGAGCGTCATCATAATAACTTCTGTACATGGAAGCAGTTGGACCAAGAGGCCTTACTGGAGCCCAGCCAGGAATGGCATCTTTTGTTGTAACGTCTGTTTTAGAGTATAATGTTGTAATAGCCAGCATATCTCCTTTTCCTGTTTTGTCTTCTTTAAATCCTCTGATAGCTAGTTCGTTAGCTATTGCTCGTTGAATATTCTGTACATCATAAATCGAAATTTGAGGAGGCAGTTTCAATTGGTCGTATGGCAAAACACTGAATGTTTTGTATGCTTTTACGTCTTTTCCCGGATAGAGATTGCTATTTAGCAATGTGTAAGAAGAGGTGCTGCAGGATGTGATAATCACGGCAACCAATGCAAATAGAGCAGAAAATAATAAATTCCGTTTCATAAAATTTATACTATTAAGAATTAAACATCTTGTTTTTATTAACATCTACTCTATAACAACATCTTGTTTTTTTTTGTTTAGAATTTTGTTAAAAAAGTTTTTTCTTAAGTATAACGGACGGATTGATACGTAGATAAACGCCTAAAGAATAGTTGAAAGACTTGCTTGTTTTGGCTGGAATTGTGTACCCGGAGTATGCAAGATCGTAGCCGATTAGTTCAGGATTATAGTAATAATCCAGGTCAGCTCCAAGGTAGAATCCATTTCCAAACTGTTGTTCGTATGAGATACCTATATTGAATACATCAATTTTCGAAAAGACCCTCTCAAATTCAAGCAGACTCATCGAGGTGTTTTGAAATACCGGATTTCCAAAAATATTAATGAAGTCCTGGCTTCTCCACCATGCTGCTTTAATTTTTGTGTGCCAGATCTCAGCCGTTAAATTGGTATAAAGAGCCCAACCTTCGGGGAATGGGTATTGTTCATAGTTATCTACACATTTGTAAGATACTCCCATGCTTTGGAAAGAGATGTTCTTGAGCAGCCGGTTTGTATTAAATTGTAGTTTTAATCCGGCAGTCGCATTGTACATCGTAGTCAGTTTTTCCTGAATAGCTTTTAGTTCTCCTCCATGGTGGACTCCAATAAATTGTGCCGGCAAACTGACGTGAAAAAATGAATTTTCAGGAGTGATGTTTAGTACTCCGGAACCTCCGAAAGTTAAAACCTCTTGATGTGTGTCGTTTTCAAAGATGAAACTTTCCCAATTGGTCCAAAGATCCAGTTTGGCAATTTTGGAACGATACAGGAGCTGGGCTCCACTCTCAGGATCGGCAGTCAGGTTTAGTTCCGGATTGTACAATGGATCAATAATACCATGATTACTCCCTCCATAAATATTTCCTAAAACAATATTGATTTGTTTAACGGGTTGTATTTGAGCTCGAAAGAATGGAAGGAGGTGGAATCCGTACTGATAATTTGCGGCTTTCCATTCCGAGATATCCCGATAGGCATAACACGGGTATTTTTCAGCACCCCAAAACTTTAATAAAGATAGGCCGGCCTCCAGTTTAATTATCGAAGAAGGATATAAAATCACCCGGGGAATAAAACGGAACCCGGGTAGAGTATATCCATCAGAGATATCTCCATCTGTTTCTGTGTTCCGAAAAAAACTGATGTTGTCGATACTTAAAAAAAGATTACTGCAGTTATCCGGATTGATACGATAATTTTCCGTATATAGTGAATTCAGAGGAGGTGTTGCAGATGATGAATCATCGGGCGAATATTCACCCTCAGCCCGGACTTCAAGAGAAATCCCGGCTAATAAGACTAATATGATGATATATTTCAGGGTTAGTTTTAGCACGATATTATCCGTTCATGGATGCCAGGAATTCTTCGTTGTCGTATGTTTTTTCGAGACGGTCTTTTACAAATTCCATAGCCTCAATACTGGTCATATCCGACAAGTATTTGCGAAGTATCCACATGTGATTGATAATACCCTGATCTTGTAGCAAATCATCTCTACGAGTACTGGATGCAATAATATCAACAGCAGGATAAATCCGTTTGTTGGATAGCTTCCGGTCGAGTTGTAATTCCATGTTACCGGTTCCTTTGAACTCTTCGAAGATCACATCGTCCATTTTAGAGCCGGTTTCTGTCAGAGCAGTTGCAATGATTGTAAGTGATCCTCCGTTTTCGATGTTACGTGCAGCTCCAAAGAAACGTTTCGGTTTTTGCAGAGCATTTGCATCCACACCACCCGAGAGAACCTTTCCGGAAGCGGGTTGTACAGTGTTGTAAGCACGAGCCAAACGAGTGATTGAGTCAAGCAAAATTACAACATCATGTCCGCACTCAACCATTCTTTTAGCTTTATTGAGAACGATTTCTGCAATTTTCACATGACGCTCAGCCGGTTCGTCAAAAGTAGAAGCGATTACTTCAGCATCCACGCTGCGTTGCATGTCGGTAACCTCTTCCGGACGTTCATCGATCAACAGGACAATCATATAGACTTCCGGATGATTCCATGAAATAGCATTAGCTATATCTTTGAGTAACATTGTTTTACCTGTTTTTGGCTGAGCAACGATCAGTCCACGTTGTCCTTTTCCGATAGGAGAGAACAGGTCAACTACCCGAACAGAGATTCTATCATTAACTTTCGGACTCATGCTGGCGGTCAGCTTAAACTTTTCATCAGGGAAAAGAGGAGTCAGGTGGTCAAAAGGAACTCTGTCGCGTACTTCATCCGGACTCATTCCGTTAATTCGGTCCACTTTTACCAGAGGAAAGAATTTTTCGCCTTCTTTCGGAGGACGGATAGGTCCCTCTACGACGTCTCCTGTACGTAACCCGAATAGTTTTATTTGAGATTGAGAAACGTAAATATCATCGGCAGAAGATAAGTAGTTGTAGTCTGAAGAACGCAGGAAGCCATATCCTTCTTGGATGATTTCCAGAACTCCGACCCCTGTCAGGATGCCTTCAAATTCAAACTGTTTTTCTTTTTGTTGTTGCTGGTTACCATTATGCCCATTATTGTTGTTTTTATGGGATGCCTGTTGGTTTTGAGCCTGCTGCTGGTTTTGTTGATTTTGTTGTCCTTGTTGATTTTGTTTAGGATCCTTTTTAACATTGAACAATACCTGATCCATCACACTGTTTGTCTGAGGATTATGCCGGAAAACTATCTTTGCAGGAGCTTCTTCTCCCGATTCTTTTTTAGGTAGGGTCTCTACTTTTTTACCTTGCTTTTCCTGAGCAATTTCCTTTTCCTGAGGCTTATTCTCCTGAGGCTTATTCTCTTGAGGTTTATTTTCCTGAGATTTATTCTCCGGAGGAGTCACTGTCCTGGTATTTGCCTGGGCATTTGCAGGGATAGGTTCTTTTACAATTTCTATTCTTGCTCGTTTCTTTTTTTGTTGTAAATCCGGTTCGTTCTTATCCTCCGGAAATAATGATTGTTGAACTTCTTTAGGGTTTTCTTCTGTAAAAGACTGTTTTTCAGTTTCTTTTTTATTTTTGATGACAGGCTTTCCTGTCGGATTTTTTTGTTCTTTTGGAGTATTGTCCTTTTTTATTTCCGGTTGAACTTTCTGAGCTGACTGGACCTGCTGGGCCGGTTGAATCGGTTGACTTGTAGTTGGTTGAGTCGGCTTAGCTTTATGAGTTATATCTTTTTTTTCCTGGTTTTTCTCCTTGTTCTCTGTTTTTTCAGAGGCTTTGGACTGTCTCAGATTTTTTCTGGCAGGGCGATTGGGATCCATTTCTCTTTCTTTATCCTTTTCCGCTTGCTGGGCAGCGCCAACAATTGCCTGCTGATCAAGAATTTGGTAAACCAACTCGTCTTTATTCAACTTGTCCACTTTTTTTAGACCAAGTTCTTTGGCCAGGGATATCAAAGTTTCCTGTGCCATTTCTTTGAGTTGCAAAATGTTGTATTTCATACGTTATATATAATTTTTTTATTTTCTAAAAATAGGCAGGGTGATTTTTGGGGTTAGCCCTTGATCGTTTTTGAATATTGAGCAGCAACAACATCCCACGTGTAATTTTCTGTAGCAATTTGTTGCATTATTTTTTCGTTCAATTTTACTTTTTCGTTATCTAAATTTTTTAGTATTTCTATCAGAGAATTGCTATCTGAAAAGAAAAATGCTTGATTTTGCGTTGTTTCCCGATTAGTAGGGACATCATACGACACAATCGCTTTCCCAAGGTTCATTGCTTCTACTAGAGATGGAGCTGTACCGCAACGGGAATGTGTATGAATGTAAATATGTGCATTGCCCCTAATAAAATCAAGAATGTCTTTGTCATAAATTGCATCCAAAAGAATAATGTTCGGCTGATCTTTATATTTGGCAAATAAATCTTTACCATAGCTGGAGATATTCCAGTTTGAAATAAGGACCAATTTGTAGTCAGTAAAATTTTTAAAAGCTTCCAGTATAAGGTGCAAATTATTGTCTATCTGTGCTCTGGAAACACTTACTGCATACTTTTCGTTTACAAAAGGATACTTAGATGCAAAAACGGGTTTTTCTTCCGGAGAAAATTTACTGGCGTGGTCTCCTCCATACCGTATCACCACTGAATTTACCTGAAAATTTTCCAATAAACTATCACGGTATAATTCATTGTCCACAATATTTACGCTGGCCTTGTGTGCTGCAACTTTATGATTGAATTTTGCGTATTTCCTCTGAAATACATTTAATTTTTCTCTTTCCCACTCATTCAGACCTCCATGATTGATAATTAATCTTTTTTTGAAAAAGAAGTTCATGGATGTTAGGAATCCGGATCCTGCCGGGCCGAGAAGTACGACAACATCGGCGTTTTTGAAAGCTTTATAAAGAGAAACCATGTCATAAAAAATACCTTTAAATCCAATTGCCCCTATAGGAATATAGACTAATGAAGTATTGTTGTATTTTTCAAGTCTCTCGTTTTTTTTGTAAACCTTTCCTGAACAGTAAACTGTCAGATCCATTTCATCGGAGAGATATTGGGATAGAAAGTCTGCGAGGGTTTCAAATCCTCCGTACCTGGCGGGTACCCCATGGGTTCCTACGAAATGAACTTTCAGTTTAGATTTCATCAGATATTTTTAGTATAATCCGAATAATAATCATTGATATACTCCCTTAGGGCTACGCGCCAATCGCGCATCAGATTTAAGCCTTTTTGAGAAAGCCTTTCATTCACTAATCTTTCAGATGCCGGCCTTTCTGCAAAGTATGTCTTTTTGAAATAAGCGGAAGTAACAGGTGAAATTGATATTTTGTTAGTTATACCGATAATATTAACCAATTCCGTTGCAACTTCCAATCTGCTGGTTTGACCTTCACAAACCATATTATATAACCCCCATATATCCGGATCAGTTGTCGCTTTTTCCAATAGAACCTTTACATTTTTTGCAAAATCGTGAGTATAAGTAGGGGTTCCATCTTTATCATCAACGACAAACAATTCCGTTTGTCCGTCTTTAATTTGTTTTAGGAGTTTTTGTATGAATTTTTTATCTTTTTGGGGTCCTCCTCCCATCATCCAACCAGCGCGACAAACTAAATAACAGTCCGAATTACGGCATACATATTGCTCGCCGGCATATTTTGTTTTTGCGTAAATTCCCAGTGGGTTTGGCACATCCCAATCATTATATAATTCTTTTTCTCCATCAAAAATTCCAGCGGTACTAATATATAACAACGGAATGTTCAATTGGTTTGCAATTTGTACTGCGTATCCGACAGAACGCGTATTAGTTTCGTATGTATCTTCAGGGTTAAGTTCACA
>JAVBUX010000294.1:0-5404 GCA_031554915.1 Bacteroidales bacterium
AAGATTGTGTGATGCTTTTTGTTGAATGTGTAATCCCAATTGATCGTATTGTTGAGCGACCAATCAAATCGTTTGGTCTGTTCACGGTTCGCTCCGCGCGCTTTAGGATCCGATCCCGGTAACTCGGCCGACATAAAATAACGATCGTAGAAGAACTGAAAGCGAGGAGATGCGTTGAACGAATAACTAATACCATACGGCAATGTTAGTTTGGCATTCAAAATAGTATTAAAGGTAGTATAACCTTTTTCCAATTCCAAGTATTGTTTCTGGAAATCATAGTTGTATCCCCGCTGACTGTATTCTCCACTCAAAGGATATTGTACCGGATTACCATCTGCATCAGCATAATCAGCATACGGGCTATTGCGCATTTGATAGTCATAATCAATACCAATTTCACCATCCGAACGATCCTGGAAGTTGACATTGGCTCCTACCTGCAACCACTTAGTTACATTGGATTCCACCTTCATGTTAGCTCGAACCGCTTGGTAAGTATCACTTTTTAACGTACCTTCATTCTTCAGGTATCCCAATGAAAAATAGTAGTTTGCACTTTCACTGGCGCCACTTATACTTGCATTGTAATCCTGATTAAATCCGGTACGGAATGTTTTATCTGCCCAATCAACTATTCTTCCATTCAGGTAATTATCCAGTGCATTTCCCATGAAGCCCATCCGTTTGACCCAGATACTCAGGTCAGATTCACCTGCCTGGTTGGCAGTATATGACCGCCAGACATCAAGGGATACATCTGATAATTGGTCAGGGCGAGTATAATATCCGGTAGGTATAGTAAGGTTACCCTTGCTATCTCTCGTTTGATATGCCTCATAATCGCCGGTTGTCGGATTTATTCCATATGTGTTTTTTGTGTACCAATCCTGACGGTGTTGCAAGTAATCATCCGGAGTAAAGCGATCCCTGTATTCAGCCAATTGTGTCAAACCAAAATTAGAAGTAAAGTTAATGACCGGTTTCCCTTGTTTACCTTTCTTTGTTGTAATAATGATTACCCCACTGGCAGCCTTTGCTCCATACACAGCTGCAGCTGAAGCATCTTTCAAAATATCGATCTGACCGATATCATCCGGATTGATTTCTGAAAGTTCTCCGTAAAAAGGCATTCCGTCAAGAATGAGCAATGGGTTGTTGTGTCCGCCATCGGTATATACCGAACGTTGTCCACGTAATTCCATGCTGCCTCCTCCTTTAGCTGAAGGATCGTAACCTACATTCAAACCTGGTGTTCCCCGCAAAATATCCTGAACTGTTTTAGGGTTTTCACTTGCGATAGCATCCGGACGGATTTGAGTAACAGAACCGGTAAGGTCCTTTTTCTTCATCGCTCCATAACCAACAACCACAACTTCATCCAACATTTTAGAATCTTCCACGAGTTTAATTACAAATTCCGATTTATTAGCTGTTTCAACGGTTTGAACAACGTACCCAATATAGCTAACGCGTATTTTTGCATTATTACTCACTTCTATAGAGAAATTACCATCGATATCCGTAATAGCTATTGCTGAAGATCCTACTTCTGTAATTGAAGCCCCGATAGCCGGCTCTCCATCAGAATCCTGTACATTTCCGGTTATTTTCCGCTTACCACCTTTTGTTTCTGCGACTACCGGCTTATATACAGAAATGCGTTTACCTGACACTTCGTACTTGATATCCTTGCCAGCAAACAACATACTCACGACCTCTTCAATGCTTTTATTTTCAGCATTGATAGATACTTTCTCATTGATATCCACATCATTGTTACGTACAAGAAATGAATACCCTGTTTTTGATTCGATCTCTTTAAAGACCTGACCTAGTGAAACATCCTTCTTTTGTATGGTAATCTTGGTATCCTGAAGAGTCGATGCGAATGCAGGAATCACCAAAAATAACGAAAAGAAAAGTATTAAAAATAATGATCGAGCAGAACCTGCTCCGGAATGGCATTTTTCATGGATCATTCCATTAGATTGATTTTTTTTCATACATTTGTATTAAGGGTTGAAAGTTTATTTGAAAAATAACTTGACTGTAGAATCGGGGAGCACACACCCATGTGTCTTTCCGATTTTTTAATGGTATTTTCATCCTGTCATTTTGTAATTTTTAAGAGTTAAACATTTATTTATCTGTGATTGTAATTGTATCGTCTTCCCGGATCCAGTGATATTTCTTATCCACATCTATGTAGTTAAGAATTTCGTCTATAGAATATTTCGTACTGATACTTCCTGAGAATATTTCATTTTGCATCTTTTCCGTCTGGATGTTAATTTTTACATTATACCTCTGTTCTATCTGTGTTACGACATCCAATAATGGTCTGTTAACAAAACTAATCCTTCCCGTTATCCACTTGGTAGAGAGAGATGCATTAGTCTTGCTACTCCACATTTTTTTGGTTAACTTATTATAAATGAGATGTTCATTGGGAGATAAAATAATATTTCCATTGATTTCGGAATTAACGTACACATTCACGCTTCCTGCCAACAGATTCACCTCTATTTCAGGATCTTCATGGTAAGCACGAACGTTAAAAGTGGTTCCAAGAACTTTTACATTCAAATCCTGAGCTCGTACAATAAAAGGTCTCGTTTCATCTCTTTTAACTTCAAAATAACCTTCACCATTCAGATAAACTTCCCGTATTCTCCTATTTGCATAGGATACATCATATTTCAGAATGGAACCGGAATTCAGGAAAGCTAGAGAACCGTCAGGAAGAATTACTTTTGTTTGTGATCCGGGAGGAACCTCCATCTCAACCAATTGTGCTGCCTGGTTAGCGATAGAGATGTCCTTGTGTATATAATATATGGCAACAGATGAAGTGATAATCAATGCTATTATTGCCGCTACCCAACGGAAAGAAACATGAAATTTTCTTGAAGTTTTATGGGAAGTATCAAATCCAAGGATTTTCGACAATCGTAAATAATTATTTTGCTTTTCTTTTTCAAAGCGAGGGATAAACGATTGAGCATGTAGTTTCACCATCTCCTCATAACGCTCTATATACAAAGTATTTGATCTCAAAAGAGTGGATAATCTTTTCTCCTCCTCTTGAGTCAGGTTATTCGAAAAATAACCGATAAGTAAATGGTCGAACTCTTGTAAGTGATCTTTCATAAATTATACTTGTCTTATATAAATACACTTCTCGAAAGAAAAGCATTTATGTAAAAATCACTTTTTTTAATAAATTTTGATTATTTCAAGATAAATGACTTGAATATAACAGGATAAACCCGAAAAGGAAGGGGGCGTTATTTAAACAAATAAAACAGCAGGACTCCAAAAAGAGGTCCTAATCTGAGTTTTATTTTATCTAATGCATTCTTGATCTGTACGCGTACAGTATTGATCGATATGTTAAGTTCTTCGGCTATTTCAGCGGGTGATTTTCCTGAGTACAGATAATTTTCAAAAACAATCCGGCACTTTTCCGGTAATTCGTCAACTATCGTCTCTATCTGTCGTTGCAAATCCTCAAATTCAAGAACTTGTATCGGATTATTATCGTTCAGGCAGAATTCCTCCTGATAATCCAGCAATTCTTTTCGGTATTCATCGATGACTTGTTCGCGTGTGCGAAGTGAGCGTAAATAGTTCAAACACCCATTTTGTACACTCCGCAACAGATAGGCATGAACCGGGTAAGTAATCATTTCTCTCTTATGCCATATCTGAACAAACACATCGTTGACTATTTCTTTTGCTTCATCCGGATTAAAGATATACTTAGTCGCACACATACACAAATAAGTAAAATAGGCATCATATAAACCGGCAAATGCTTTTTCATCGCCATTATTTATACCTCGAACTACCAATTCATCTATCTGCATAACGCGCATATTGTTATTTCCAGTCTGTAATTTATTTTGAGAAAACATCACCTACCGAATACTCAGCAGGTGATTGTTCTACTCAGAATATTATTATACAGGTTACAAATATATTAAATTTTCTTTCCTATATAAAATACATAACCATAGAATGCTTTATTGTTATAATATAACTGCATCTCATCTTGTACACTTGCAACCAATTTCTCAGCAGCCCGATTACCTGCATGCTTTTTCAGATAAGCTTCCTGTATAAAACTTTGTGGAACGTAAAAATGTTCAGTCCAACAATTTTCCGGCAGAATAAAAGTTGCTACAGGAACATAACCAGCCTTTTGCATTTGAACTACTTTATTTGGAATTGTATCTATCTCCGGATAGGTATCCATCCAAAAATCATTAAGTTCGGCAGGACGCTCATCGGTGAACCATGATACTTCCGAAACAGCAATGTAACCACCTGTTTTCAGATATTCCCGCCAAGCACTCAATCCTCTTTGAAAGCCGACATTATAAATCGCTCCTTCCGACCAGATAAGATCGAGCTCTTCTTTCCCGAACGGCAAATTGTCCATGGAACCAACAATTCCTTTTACCCTGTTTGAAAGATTCAATCGCTGGGCATTTTGATTAAAAATATTGATAAATCCGGGGAAAAGATCTAATCCGGTAATTTGTCCGGGAGCATATTGTCCTAAAGTCATGGTTTGACCGCCAGTTCCGCAACCAAGATCAGCTATACGTGATTCTCCTGTCAAATTATCGATAAAACTCAAGGCTTTAAGTGTTACTTCCGGACTACCGGGCCCCTGACGTTCTATATTTGAGAAATATTCGCAGATTAAGTTGAAATCGAATTCGTGAATGGATGTATTTTCGTTACTCATAATGTTTAAATTTTAATTAATATAGATATATAAAAACAACTCCGACAAAAATATGCCTGAGTATTACCAAGGGATAACTTTGACAAAACATCAAAGCTATTTACTTCACGGACTCCTTTTTAAATTTAAACATTCAATAATATTAGATTTACAAAGATAATGGTTTTTCCTGATTCCTACGACTTTATACTCTTTATTTATGGTAAGTAGTTTATTTCAACATCGGACTACCTACTGGTATTATCGTTTTCCCAAAAAAGCTATTCAGATACTTCGCCGCCAGTACATAAAATGTAAGTATAGATATCGCCAATTCCGAGAAAGCAGCTACATCATGCCATGCATGGCCACAACCAAACGAATCTAAAGCCAACCCCAAAAATAAGATTACGATTAATAGTAAAAGGAAGAACATCGCTTTCGACATTTTAAGCCCGGATATAGTCAAAACAATTGTGAGTATCATATATCCTATAAAAACAAATCCTAATTGCTTCACATCCACTGCCTGAGCCAACGTATCACCAAAGCATCCCAATTTGATTAACCAACTCATAGCCATACCAACCCAAAATAATCCATAAGCGCTAAAAGCTGTAGCGCCAAATAAATTATTATGCTTAAAATCAAACATTGAAGCTATAA
>JAVBUX010000262.1:0-4611 GCA_031554915.1 Bacteroidales bacterium
ATGACTACCATCGGCTAAACCAACATCGGCTCCTCCGGTCCAGCTGAAACCGGTTACATTAGTCCCGGATAAAGAAATAGCGGGGGTAGTAATTCCGGCATTGTACGTTTGATCAATTGGGGACGTCATCGATGGTGTCGGGTTAACGGTCACTGCAATCGCTGTCTTAGCACTCGTACAGCCTGCAGTGGTAGTCACCTGGGCATAGTAAGTAGTAGTTGCACTTGGAGTGACATTCGTTGGATCTGTGATTACTGTCGTTTGATCCGACTCGAAATATTCAACTGTAGAACCTGATGGGGTTCCGCTTACGGTTGATGTCAGATTTAAACTTGAACCCGCACATATTGCGGCTGGAGTCGTGACTGTAATCGTTACGGCTGAATAAGTGGAATATTGATAACTAACTTTACCCAATGACTGAGAAGCTGCATCTACAACATCCACATATACAGTTTCTGTACTATTTGCTGTAGCTGAAGCTGTGAACAGAGGATTAATGCCTGTTCCAAGCACTTGAGTGCCTGCAGCATCACTACTCCAGTTAAATGTATATATACTACTTGATGTTGCTGTTGAAATCTGTGGCTGGATATCTCCAGAAGGGCAAACAGATTGCGTTGTCGGATCAAATAGTATAACAACAGCTTTGCTTTCTGCATTAGCCAAAGTAGCAATTTGAGGGGTACAACTCGGGTCAAATACCTGGTTGGAAACCATCGCTACGACAATCGATTGTTCTTCGCCATTAGAAGCAGCATACTGAGACGGATCAAATGTCAGGTTGAATGTGTAGTTACTCACCTTATTTACTCCTTTATCTGCTAACGCATTATAAGAAGCGTAATCAAAACTGAAACGAATAGTCCGTGTATCTCCGGTTACGGTATTAGTACCAACGATCATTCCCGGATAGGTAGAACTTGTTGCTGAAACCAGATTGAATGCTTTGTGCATTTGAATCTGAACACTATCTGTCGTTTCAATATTTGCATTAGAGCCATAAGTCTTTGTAATAGCTGTTTCCAAAGTGAAAGTTCTCTCCAAATCACCTACTACAGATCTGCCTGCAAAGGTGTTTACAACTCCAAATCCGTAATTGGTATTCAATTTTGGGTATTGTCCGGTGCTATATACTTTCCGTCCATCACCTGTGGCAGTTTGTCCGCAGGCATTTTTACCGGACACTGTACCTTCATAACGAATACCGGTCAATTTGGTTGCACAACCGGGGATGAAATCCAGTGTTAAGACAGCTTCTTTTTCATTAACAGTTCCTGAACCGTTGATCATTGCACTGGCATTACCTGAAGCCTGAGCAAAATCAAAAATGAAAGTACGGTCAGCATTGACTCCTCCTAAATTGATTGTATTTTTCAGGTAGATTTCATAATCAGCATCTACTGCAATTGGAGTTACATTAGACGGATACGCAATTTTAGCGCTCCCCTCTTTATAGGTCTGGCCTGCAGGCACAGTAATGGTCATTTTTCCTTCCATCAATGCTCCGGAAGCTCCGTGACTGTTAATTGTGGCTGACAATCTCTGATTTTTTTCAAAAGCAATAAAACCGGGCTGAACACTACCATCAAGGTTAGTTACAGCTAAAGATCCGCCTACACTGGCAGCCGGGATTGTCAATGGGATACGGCGTAATGCTCCGCTATGGTCTATATCTGTCTTGTCAATAGCCAGTTGAGTATCGGGTGTCCAAGTACCATCATAAGCTGTTACGGTATAAATACGAATTTCATCACTACAATTGCCTCCTCCCATGTATTCGGCATCAAAAGCAAATTGTTTGACATCCAAACCATCGACATCCGTAATTTGGTCTGCCGCTTTTAACCAACGACCCTCAAAACCAACACCATTAGTCACTTGATTGCTATTATCCGTTAGTTTTACATTTTTCACATTTCCTTCGACATATAACCAAACATTATTGATTGGAGCTGAACCCGGATTACCTACAGCAAGCACCGGAATATTCAATTTGGAAGTAGTTACGGCTAACGAACTAACTGATGAAGTCAAAGTAGTCGCTGTCCCTGTGTAATTGATTAGAATATTTCTTCCTGCATCTACTGTTTTTCCTGTAATCAGGTTTTCATATTGCAAAGTACATTTTATTGTATTAAGTCCTATAGCTGCGCCCTTAGTCGGTCGTAAATCTGCATTCGGATAGAAATAAAAATATGCATCGTCCGGAATACTCAGTTTTCCACTTGCAATAGCCTGGCTACCGTTGTATGTCACATCATACAAAGATTTCACATCATACACATAAACATTATTGTCTGATGAAATTGGAATCAGTGTTTTAGTAATATCTCCTTCCGGCTTTTGTGTTATTTTTATGTTTAAAGTAGGATTAAAATCAATTCCATCCGGGATTTCTATAGTGAATGTATTTGGGAGCATTCTCTGCCTGACTTCCTTTGGAAAATCAAGTATAGGAAAATATTGAGTTGTATAAATTGAATATGATGTCGAAGTGTTAAAATAATCATTTGTGCTCCTGTTGAATGTGGCGGCAGATCCCCAATGATTAGCGATATTCTCTGAGCCCAATAAAAAAGTCTTTCTATCATTTCCAAATCGCTCTGATTCAGTAGGATTAAACGGATCTATTTGCGTATTGTTTGTCAGATAACATTCCCCAAGCATATACATCTGAGTGCCAGATTGACCTTTACATACAATGGGAACAATAATTTCGACCAGATCCCCTCCTGCCAAAGATCCACTATATTCAACATAAAACTTATAATTGTCAATTTTCACATAATTTACAGGATGTTTCACACCATTAATCTTTATATACATTGTATCCGGATTTGTAGTCAAGATATTAAAAGACCCATTGGATGCAAACAAGATTTGATTGCTGGTGAACAATCCGTAAATATGGTTGTATGTATCAGCAGAAGTTCCTCCGATATGTCCTTTCCAAACGACATTACCAGTATCGGTAACCATATACCAACTATGATCGATTTCATTGTCAGGAGCTAAAGTACCATCATCAGGATAACGGTCTCCGGCTGTGTCTTTCAAGCCACGGCTGATCCTGAAGGAATAAAAATCATCCAGTACTAAAGTTTCATTTACAATCAAACTTACAGCCTGTTTGATCTGACCTATTTTTGGGAAAACAGGACGACAAGTAGTCGCAGAACCTGCCGGATCAAAAGTATTCCAGTCAATCCAATAAGCAATGGAATCATTTAAGTTTGTCGTATAAGAAGCGCTATTAGTAGCTTTATATACTACTTTCAGAATATTATAGTCCCAAATTGCGCTCTGAGGTGTTTTTAGATTTAATTTATAAACTCCTCCTCCTTCATTGGTTATTGTTCCATTTGCTATTGTCGATGAAGTTTCATTGGCCTTCCATTGCAATGCCGTTCCTGCAAGTAAAGCCGTAGGCTCTAGCTCCAACCAGGCGGGCAATTTCACAAAAACATCAATAGACATTGGATATGAAGCACTATTCATAGCTCCTCCATAAACATTCAAGAACATAGTTTTTTCTTCACTCTTTCTAAATGAAGTTGCCGGATAAGAAGTCTCTGTAATTCCTGGACGCCATGTATAGGAAACATCTCCATTACTACCGCGTCCAACGCCGGGAGTACCACATTCGTTTGTGGATTCTATTCCTGAACCAAGATAATTGAATAAGATCGATCTCCCTGTGTTTGTTGCTAATGAAGTATTATAAAAAGCTCCTCGTATTTTAGCTGCAATTATTTTCACTTTTTTCCCCATCGGCACAGGATCTGCTATGGGGATATAAATTACCGTAGGCTTACCTGCATATAGTGGATCACACCAACGACTTCCAACAGATGAAGTTCCGGTTATCTGAATCAAAGAGGGATCCACTTTCTTTTGAGTACCTCCCTCTATTTCATAATAAACATTGTTTATATCAAAATATTCGGAGATCATATCTCCATCACAAGCCATCCTGACTAGTGCGTTATACGCATCGGCTGATCCGTTATTCTTATACTCAATGAAACAGTCCATGTTAGGAGTAGTTCCATCTAAACATCCTGTATATGGATCTCCTGCACTATAAGAAACTATTGCATTGTAAAAATTTGGAATCCCTGCTATATCTGTCATCTTGATTGTAAATATGGAATTTGCAATCGTTCCACATGCAGTAGTTGGAGCTACATTTCCAGGACTGGCAGCATTTGAATTCGGATACCATCCGTTAGCTTTTATTGTTTTTGTACCGCATGGAGTAAGAGTTTCCGCATCAAAAGTAAGATTGGCAGGTGTAGAAATTATTTTTCCGTAAGTGGATGGTAAAGTACTACTTAACCATGCTTTGTCATCAAAGACAAGGGTATATATCGTATCTTGTCCGGAGTTAATCGCAGTTTTAAGCACCTTATTTGCAGGAATCTCTATTCCTACCAACTTGAAGTTTGTCAATTTCGATGTTTTAGGAGCAGTAAAAGTCAGCCTGAAGGTTGAATTCAGATTCCCGTTAATCGAACTTAAAGCATAAACCAATTGTTGAACTTCACCTTTGGTTGTGTAATTTTTTTCAACAGGAGTAAATATTCCGTTGAAAACCGGTTTTTGGAA
>JAVBUX010000069.1:0-7062 GCA_031554915.1 Bacteroidales bacterium
ATTATTATTTCATTTGAAGGTATTAATTCTGATATTTTTAAGACGTGAACAAACAAGGAATTAATCCGGATTCTCGAAAATATATAATCATCGGCAGCATCTGCGCAATTATATTTATCTACCTGGCGCAATTATTTTATATCCAGGTAATCAGAGATGATTATAAAATTATGGCAGAAAATAATGCATTTCTTAAAAGAACGCTTCACCCATCACGAGGAATGCTATACGACAGAAATGGAAAATTGCTTGTATTCAATAAGCCTTCATACGACTTAATGGTCGTAATGAAAGAGGTTCAACCGTTTGATACACTGGAATTTTGCCAGGTTCTTAATATTTCAAAAGAATTTTTGGTAAAACGCCTTAAAGACATCAAGGATCGCAAACAAAACCCTGGATATTCTTCATATCTACCTCAAACCGTACTAAAACAACTAGGGGATAAAGAATTCGGCACATTACAGGAATTTTTTTACAAATTTCCTGGATTTTACATTCAAAACCTGCCAGTCAGACAATATAATTATTCTAATGCAGCTCACCTGTTGGGATATACTGCGGAAACCAGCTCTCAGAACATATTAGATGACAATTATTATGCTCAAGGCGATTATATTGGAAAAAATGGTGTTGAACGCTCATACGAATCAGTTCTACGAGGTGAAAAGGGTATTGAAATGTTGCTGAGGGATTCTCGTGGACGCATTAAAGGAAAATATGAAAACGGAGCTTATGACAAAGCTCCAGTTTCAGGAAAAGACCTGACCCTTTCTATAGACATTGAGTTACAAAAATACGGCGAAGAATTACTCCAAAATAAGATGGGTACTATTGTCATGATAGAGCCTTCAACAGGAGAAATATTATGCATGGTAGTCAAACCGGATTATGACCCTTCGCTATTCGTTGGACGTCAATTCAGGAACAACTATGCACAACTGGTAAACGATCCGAACACACCTCTATATAACAGAGCTTTAAGTGGAACATACCCACCCGGATCTACATTCAAAGCAGCGCAGGGATTGATTTTTTTACAAGAAGGAATTATTACACCTGAAACCCAATTTACCTGCAATCATGGTTTCACTGCAACAAAAAATAACAAGCCTGGATGTCATGGGCATTATTCTCCTTTGGCTTTGACCTTCGCAGTAAGTACCTCTTGTAATTCCTATTTTTGTTGGGGGTTTCTACGCATGTTAGAAAATCGCAGCAAGTACGGAAATACAAGAAATGCTTTAGACCATTGGAAAAAATGCATGGCCGATTTAGGATTTGGGAAAAAATTAGGAGTCGATCTCCCGGGAGAAAGCGCCGGGTATATGCCAAATGCTGACCTTTACAACAAATGGTATAGAAATAAATGGAATGCTTTCAGTATTATCAACAATGCAATCGGACAAGGAGAAACGACGGCAACCCCTATCCAGATATGCAACCTAGCTGCCCAAATAGCAAATAAAGGTTTCTTTTATACTCCGCATGTGGCAAAAAAAATAAAAAATGGAGAAATTGACACTCTATATACAAAAAAGCATTACACAGGAGTCAACAGCACTCATTATGAATCTGTCATTGAAGGCCTCAGACAAGCTGTAACTGATGGTACCTGTTGGGGAGCCTGGATGCCGAACATAGAAGTCTGCGGAAAAACGGGAACGGCTCAAAACAGAGGTAAGGATCACTCTATTTTCATGGGATTCGCTCCAAGGAATAATACTAAAGTAGCTATTGCCGTATATGTAGAAAATGGAGGTTTTGGATCGGAATTTGCAGTTCCTATAGGAAGGTTAATGATCGAAAAATATTTGCAAGCGGTTCCATCTGAAACAAGTAAGTGGATAGAATCTAATGTATTAAACAATATACCATCAGGAAGAAGAAGTGCCGTACAGGAGGATCAACATTTGGAAAACAATTGATTGGTGGACAATCGGATTATATTTCATCCTGGTCTTTGCAGGATGGCTAAGTATCTATGGCGCCAGTTACGACTTTGACCGTGTCGGATTATTCGACTTATCGGGTAGAGCCGGAAGTCAATTATTATGGATTATTATTTCTTCGGTTTTCGGATTCAGCATCATTATGGTTGAAAACGACTGGTATGATGTCTTCGCTTATTGGATCTATGGTTTTATTCTGGCAATATTACTTCTTACCATATTTATAGCTCCCGACATCAAAGGATCCCGTTCATGGCTTGTAATAGGATCTAGCAGTAATCCTATCTTCAGCATCCAACCGGCTGAATTTTCAAAATTTGCTGCCGCATTAGCAATCGCTAAGTTCATGAACCAATACAAATTCAAATTGATGGAACTGAGGAATTTTGCTATTACACTTGCATTGATAGTAACTCCAATGCTCCTTATTTTCATGCAACACGAAACAGGATCAGCTCTTGTCTTTCTGGCATTTTTTGTAGTCCTGTACCGGGAAGGTATGCCGGGAAGCTTCCTCCTCATCGGTTTTTGCACCATGCTTTTCTTCATTCTCAATGTCAAATTTGCCGATGTTTTTATAGGAGATACTGTCGTAGGAGAAATGATCGTTTTATCATTGATTCTATGTATTGCATCCGGACTATTATATAAAGTAAAAAAAGATCGTGAGATTGAAAAATATGCATTATTAGGAATATTAAGCATGGTCATAATTGCCATGGGGATTTATGCATTTTATCCTTACAATTTAAATTATGCCCTGCTCATTATTTTAGGGATAGTAATTGTATTCTTGATTTGGCTCTCTATTAAATATTGGCTAAAAGACTACTTACTGATAGCCTCATTTACACTCTTTTCTATTGTATTCTCATTTTCAGTTGATTATGTATTCAATAATATCCTTGAAGACCACCAACGCTCTCGCATACAGGTGACTCTGGGAATAAAAGACGACCTCGGAGGAGCAGGATATAATGTTAATCAATCCAAGATCGCCATTGGTTCCGGAGGTTTCTGGGGAAAAGGATATCTGAATGGGACGCAAACCAAACTGAAATATGTACCCGAACAGGATACCGACTTTATTTTTTGCACAGTTGGAGAAGAAGAGGGGTTCGCCGGGTCTGCCATTGTCTTAGGATTATTTCTGGCCCTCTCCATTCGCCTGATATTCCTGGCAGAACGTCAACGCTACGGATTTAACCGCATATACGGATACTCCGTTGCATCCATTATTTTCTTCCATGTAGCTATCAATATCGGAATGGTTATCGGAATGACTCCTGTTATCGGAATTCCGCTTCCTTTCTTTAGTTATGGAGGATCATCTTTATTAGCATTCACAATTTTACTCTTTATATTTCTTCGCTTGGATGCCGGTCGAAATGAAAGATTATAGCCATTTATTCAAAACAGGGTCTTTTTATGTTATACAACACACCGTTAATTATCCAAAAAACCATAATTAATTAAAACACAGATAGTTAACATTTGTCAATTAAGATAAATTTACTATTGCTGTTTTTTTTTAACCTTGCATAATTTGGTTTTTTTTATCAAAAGACCGTTCTTTGCATAACGAAACTCTCGTTTTGTTCCACAGAACCACAATTTTCTATCATGGAAAAAACTCTTGTCATTCTGAAGCCATGCACTGTTCAACGGGCAATTATCGGAGAGATAATTAATCGCTTTGAAAAAAAAGGACTGGCTTTAATTGGAATGAAAATGATGTGGTTAAATGATGAAATCCTTAATGAGCATTATGCACATTTGAAGTCAAAACCGTTTTTTCAACGAGTAAAAGACTCAATGATGACCTGTCCGGTAATCGTGTGTTGTTGGCAGGGGAAAAATGCGATCGAGGTGATTCACAAAATGGCCGGAGATACAAATGGAAGAGATGCTCAGCCAGGAACAATACGAGGAGATTACAGTATGAGTGTTCAGGAAAATATCGTTCACACTTCTGATTCTACAGAAACTGCAGAAATTGAACTGAAACGATTTTTCACGCCGAATGAGATATTCGATTACACTTCATTGTTGATGTTGAACTTGTACGCTAACGATGAAATATAATTTATAATTTGTCGCTGTACAAAAAAAGATTACAAGATGAATTTTTTACAAAGACTATCCTTTTTATTAATTCTGGCATTAGTCCCATCGGTTGCGGTTGTGGGTCAGAAAGCAGTAGTAAAAAATGTAGAAAGTAAACCATTAATAAAAAAGCCCAGTGAACTTACTGCAGATAAAGAAACTCTCAAAAGAGAATTGATCGTTGTTGACTCTGCAATGATGGAGCTACAATTGGAGGAAGAAGAGGAAGAATTTCCTGCTGATGATATTTACGACGGAAATTGGAACACCGAGCATGTAAAAGCTTATGGAGAGACTGTCGTTCCCGATTCATTTAGAATCAATGTCAGCAACTTTGTTGTTCCATTTGAAGGTCATGTTACATCCAAATTCGGCCCGCGTAAAAGGAGATTCCATTATGGAACAGATATCAAATTACAAGTTGGAGATACCGTACGTGCTGCTTTTGATGGAAAAATCAGGGTACAACGCTACGAAAGAAGAGGCTACGGATACTTTCTTGTATTAAGACACTCTAATGGTTTAGAAACTGTTTACGGACACCTCTCCAAATTTTTAGTAGATGCCGACCAAATAGTAAAAGCCGGTGATCCAATCGGACTTGGAGGCAATACAGGAAGATCATACGGTTCTCACCTTCACTTTGAGATGCGTTTCTTAGGACAAGCTATAGATCCTCAAAGTATTGTTGACTTTGAAAATGCTTCTACATACGACGATTATTACGTATTCCATAAAAATAAAGTTACTACAAATAATAAATTTGCATCAGGCAACGGAGTAATTTATCATCGTATAAAATCGGGAGATACTCTGGGTGCAATTGCGAAAAGATATGGCACGTCCGTAAGCAAGATTTGTCGCCTCAACGGAATAAAATCCAACAAAACACTACGAGTAGGAAGTTCTCTACGCTGCAGCTAACGCACTAATTAGTATATTTTGCCCAGATTTCACAGATTACACGAATTTATTATCAGTGTAATCTGTGAAATCTGGGCGATTTTTTTTATCTTTGCACCTGATAAAATTCAACTATGAACACTAATCAGCAATTTGACACTGTCATAGCTCTTTGCAGAGATATTTTTGAGAAAAAACTCAAAGATTACGGTCCGTCGTGGCGTATTATGCGTCCTGAGTCCATCACTGACCAGATTTTCATTAAAGCAAATAGAATAAGAAGTTTGGAAATCAAGGGTTCCAGTAAAGTAGGAGAAGGTATCAAACCTGAATTTGTTGCTATCGTCAACTATGGAGTAATCGGCTTGATACAGCTGCAATTGGGATTTGCCGACACAACTGATATCAGTACCGAAAAAGCATTAGAATTGTACAACAAACATATCAACGACACAAAAGAATTGATGTATGCCAAAAACCATGACTACGATGAAGCCTGGAGAAGTATGCGCATCAGTTCTTATACAGATTTGATCCTGACAAAAATTTACCGCACAAAACAAATTGAAAAAAACGAAGGCCAAACTCTTATTTCAGAGGGGATTGACGCCAACTATATGGACATGATCAACTATGCCTTATTTGGACTTATTAAATTAGAATTTGAAAATGAAACTACCTGAAAAAGTAAAAAAAATATTAGTGGAAGTATCCCGAATAATTCTGGGATGCGTTTTTGTTTTTTCCGGATTCGTTAAAGCTGTGGATCCTCTGGGAAGCACCTATAAATTCCAGGATTATTTCACGGCTTTCGGATTAGAATCTTTGAGTTTTATCGCCCTAACGGCATCTTTTGTCCTGTCTGCATTAGAATTTACATTGGGAATTTTCTTATTACTAGCTATTTACAGACGATTCACTACTATAGTTACGTTGCTGTTCATGTCGTTTATGACCTGTCTCACACTTTACCTGGCTATTAAAAACCCGGTCAGCGATTGTGGTTGTTTCGGAGATGCTCTGGTCATTACCAATTGGCAAACCTTTTATAAAAACCTGATATTGATGGCTTTCACTATCATGGCTTTCCTTTGGTATAAACTGATGACACCCGCTTTTTCAAAAAAGACGGTCTCTTTAGCTGCACTATACTCGGTTGTATTTATTCTTGGCATTTCAGTTTTTTGTTATCAGAATTTGCCAATTCTGGATTTCAGACCTTATAAAATTGGAAATAATATCCCGGAAAAAATGGTTGTTCCTGAAGGAGCTCCTCATAACGTATATGAGACTACTTTCATTTATGAAAAAGATGGCGTCAAACAGAATTTCACTTTGGAAAACTATCCGGCAAACGATCCTTCCTGGAAATTTGTGGACTCTAAACCTGTCCTGGTAAAGAAAGGCTATACCCCTCCTATCCATGACTTTACGATTACGACAATGACAGGTGAGGAAATCACGGATTTAGTATTGGCAGATACGACTTACTCTTTTCTGCTGATTTCTTACAAATTGGATAAAGCCAATGACTCAAATGTTGACAAAATCAATGAACTTTATGATTACGCTCAACGATTCGGTTACGGCTACTATATGCTTACGGCCTCAACTCCTGACCACATTGTGGAATGGGCTGAAAATACCGGAGCTGAATACAAAATCGGCACAACAGACGGCACTACTCTGAAAACGATTATCCGTTCTAACCCGGGAATGATGTTGATCAAAAATGGAACTATCATTAATAAATGGGCTCACCGTAATCTGCCGAATGGAGAAATTCTGGAAAAACCCCTCAATGAAACAGCTCTTGGGACAATTCCTCCCAACAAAGATGTTCAAAAAGTATTGTATTGCGTCATCATATTGATAGCTCCTCTGGCATTAATGTTCGTATTGGATCGGATTCGCTCCCGAAAGAAAGAAGAAAATTAATTTTTAATCCTAAATATACATAATTCGAAAATGAGAAAAAATATTGTAGCAGGAAACTGGAAAATGAATAACAACCTGCATGAAGGTGTTACTTTGGCAAAATATTTAGAAATTGCTTTGAAAGGTAAAAAAGTAAACTGCGATGTAATCATAGGAACTCCAT
>JAVBUX010000305.1:0-4650 GCA_031554915.1 Bacteroidales bacterium
GTCTTAGTATCGTAAACAAAGATAATATAACTCAACGCTTACTCGGTTAACCCTGGATCCCATATTGATACTGAGTCATTTGGCTGAACATATTTCTTATTTATGCGACTGACATTCCACTTCATTTTGGATTTCTTAAAATATATTATATGCTTAGAAGATCCAAGTTTTTCATATTTGTTGACACCCATTTTTTTGAGAAATGTTTTATACTTTGTCTTTTTTGTATAATTCTTTACTATTGTTTTGACATCACTGTCTATTGAAACTAGTTCATATTGCATGTCATTTATATTATTAATTCTAAACCAAACTTGAATCCCCAACGCATTTTTATAAATGAATATGTCATCGTCAAATAGCTTAACATACGATAATTTCCCATATATTTCCTCCCATTTATCAATAGTCTTTTTTTGGTTCATGTATTTGTAATATTGATCGTTTAAAGAGTATTTCTTTATCCATTGGGCATATAAAGCAGTTTTTTTCTTTATTCTAGTATTAGAGGTAACTTTCTTTCCTCCAGTTTTCTTGGTATACCAACCTTTTAGAACATATCCTGTCCGAGAAATCTTTGGGAGCTTACCCAACTTCTTACATTTCTTAATTTTTTTTGAATATGACTTTTTCTTTGCATATTTCTTGGCAGTAAATTTGCCACCATTAGCTTTATAAATAACTTTAACTTTTTTGGTTGCTGCATTTACCGAATCATCACTCCAGGCAGGTAATGCGACTATTGCGGCTATCATAGCTACAATAGCCATAACGGATAAACTTCTCTTTAAAATAATTTTTTCCATTTTGACCTCCTTTTTTAATAATGCTTTTTAATTAATTTTCTAGAATCCTTTATAGCTTTTTTATACCTTTTATTATTTTTCTTCTTTGTATTAACCCATTTTCCACTTTTCCAATCCTTATTAACATTGTCTTTATATGCACTATGTATTTTCTTAGTAGGTTTTTTATGCCAAGTTGTACTATCTGGGTTATTACCTGTATAATCTTCATGATATTTGAGTTGTTCTTTAGTGGCAGTCATATTTTCAAACAAATCTCCTTTTGAATAATCAACATAACTATGTGCATTCCAATCTTGTTTTGAATGTAAATATGTCCCTAATTTTTTCAAACTTTTTTCTGTTTTACTAAACTTTAATTTTTCATCATTCCAAAATTCAACTTGTTTTGTTTTTACTGCGTGTCCATGCCATACCTTATTTTTATATTTACCTTCAAATGAATCAGGAAGGATGCAACCAGCCAATAGTTTTTTAAGTTTCTTCGTTTTTAACTTTTTCAATTTGGTTTTTTTAATTGCTTTTTTTGTTATTTCCTTATGAATTTTCCCGGCCCAATGTCCTGATTGGTCCACAAAATTTATAGGATTTCCAGTACAATACGCATATAAATGGAGTGAACTTGGATCAGTATTCTCCCCTCTATAAGTATCCTGAGTCAGGAACACCCCATCAGCAGGGTCGTAATATCTCGCATTGAGGTAATATAACTCTGTGCTGGTATCATAGATGCCTCCTGTGTATGCAATTTCATTAAATACATCTGAGCTTCCATTTCGCGTTGTTTCTCCAAAGTCAGAATAGCTGTACGAAATAAGGTATGTGCCGTTATCATTAAGTACAGTACTGGTGGAACCTCGTACATCCTTAGTATATGAGATGTACTTTCCGCTGTTATCGCCGTTATACCTCTTTGATGATATTATACCACCATCCGCCGAATAAAGATTGAAACTTGTTCTGTTTCCACTGGAATCAGAAGTATAGAGGACTGTTCCATCAAGATACGTGTAGTTCGTTACAGCACTTCCTTCTACTTTTTTTATTCTCTGTCCGTCACCTCTATAAACATTTGAGTTTATTACCGTGCTTCCTTCCTTTACACTTGTAAGCCTGTTCTCGGCATCGTATGTCGATGTCTTTGTAGTTCCTCCGCTTACTTCAGTTATCTGATTGCCGTTTTGATCATAAGAATATGTTCCGATTACTCCTCCGCCTGCGTTTTTCTTATCTACCATCTGATCAAGACCGTTATATGAGGTCCATGTAGATGTGCCGCCAGAACTTTCCAGTCTCCTGTTTCCGACTTTATCATAGCCGTAGGAGTTATTTACCTGAGTGCCGTCAGCTTTCAAAACATCTGAACTAATAAGCCTACCTAGTTGATCATATTCATAGTTCCGTGTCTCGTCTACATTAGCTACATTCTGGTAGCCTGTAGTATGCTTTTCTTTAGTTATATTGGAATTTTTATCATAATCATATGAATATGATTCTAATATGTCATTAGGTGCTGTGCTTAGAGAATACTTAATCGCTTTGGTTCTTCCAAACTTATCATAATCATAGCTTTTTGAAATATACTCACTGCTGCCTGATGCAAACTTGTGGTGATCCTTGATCTCAGCTATTTCGTTCCACTGGTCATACTCATATTCTCTCAGTATTTCTTCTGAACTTACATTATTTGTCTTCAGGATAGCTGATATCTTGTCCAGCCGTCCTTTTCCATCATAACTGTAGACCAAGCCTCTTGGTGCTTTGGTTTCGCTTGCAGCGCCTGCTGGATACATCACCTTGGCAAGCCTGTCAATATTGTCATAATAGTAGAGTGATTTGTTATCATCACTGATACTATTTGGATCGGCAGGTCTTGTTTGGGATTCGTAGGATTTGATAAGCTTACCAGCAAATTCTATAATGGACACTATATCATCGTTTCTGATGAAGCGGCTATCATATCATTTGGGGTTTCGATCCATATTATTTTATACATCTGCTATGCAGATCTATAACACTTATCGTAAACCATTGTAAAATTGCCCAGTATCACTTCATAATAAAATTCTTATCCTTTGGCTTCACAAATCGACTCTTTACTTTGTTGAAATCCTCTTTAGTTACCTGTTTGTTATTAACCTTGTAAATTGTTATATATGATTGTGCATCAGACGATTCGAAAGGGGCTTCTTTTTCTACATAATACAATGATGGATCCTTAAGCTCAGAATCTTCATATTCATCTTCCATCTGTGAAATTTGACTTAAATGAGTTAGTTGATTGAGTGATGCGTCCTTGAGTGTATAATACTCAGCCCAAGATGTTTTTCCACCAAAACCACTTGCATATCCCGTCAATCCAATGACATGATGCGATGTCTCTTCATCAAAATACATTTTAATTGAGTCTCCTCCTATTGTGCCTCCTGATCTATATCCTGTAAGAAGAACTTTGACATTATTATCAACAATTGTACAAAATCCTGATAATTCTATTCCACCTTCTACATCATAATCGGATTCTCGAGCTATATACCAAAATTCAGGGATTCCATCATTATTAAAATCATAAATCTTATAAAAATCTATTTCAACAGAATCAATATCATATGTCTTATTTTCTTGTTTTACTTTTTTCCATTCATTGGAATTAATATATTTGTCATAAATAATATTGTACTCTTTACTGTTGTTGTCTTTACCTTCTTTTGAATCATTTTCAACTGAATCATCAGGTGAGTCTAATAATTGCCCACATGATGAAAGGGTACATATTACTGATAGAAATAATGCAAATAAAATTGTTTTTTTTATCTTCATATGATGTTCACCCTACATTTTATATCCCTTCTTCTTAAGTGTTTTCATGCTATAATATTTATAAACACCTGTATTAAAAAGCAAAGCTTCATTTTGATGTCTTCTCCATAGTCCTTTTGACTTCTTTTTTACACCACCAGATGTATAGTGGATATATGTTGTAAATTCACTACTAATTTCTTTGCTGCTAAATTTACCGCTTTTAAGTAGTTTTGTGAAATTTGGACTACTCTTCCACATATATGGTCCTACATTATACATTAAAGAAAGTAATGCATCATATTCATATTGTCGTACATGAATCTTTGCTTTTTTATTCAAAAAATTACGTAGTTTTTTATTATATTTGCTCTTTTTATTTAAATCTTTTTTGAGCAATTCTGATGCTTGACTTTTTGTTAATGTTCCAAATTTTTCACCAGATTTTATAACATGCCCATACCCAATAGTCTGATTATTCGAATCTAATCCTCTATATGCTTTACTATAAAATCCTTCTGCTTTTTTGATGAAATTTAAACCTTTGTTACTAATTTTTTTAGGGTTTTTCTTCTTGAGTCCTTTACATTTATATTTCCAGGATGTTGTATTTAATAAACCAGGACCATACCGTTTCTTGCAATACCCTGATGGATCTATGAAGTTTATTGGATCATTCTCTGTATATGTGTATAGGTGCAATGATTTAGGATTTCGATTATCACCCCTATAAGTATCCTGAGTTAAGAATACTCCATCAGCAGGGTCGTAATATCTCGCATTAAGGTAATATAACTCTGTACTGGCATCATAGATGCCTCCTGTGTATGCAATTTCATTGAATACATCTGAGCTTCCATTTCTAGTTGTTTCTCCAAAATCAGAATAACTATATGAAATAAGGTAAGCACCATTATCATTAAGCACAGTACTGGTTGAGCCTCGGGCGTCTTTGGTATAAGAGATGTACTTTCCGCTGTTATCGCCGTTATACCTCTTTGATGATATTATACCACCATCCGCCGAATAAAGATTGAAACTTGTT
>JAVBUX010000082.1:0-8075 GCA_031554915.1 Bacteroidales bacterium
CCAGGTGCTTCAAAAGAAAGCATTCGGAAAAGTCGTTTCATATTATTCAGAAAGATTATACTGGCATATTCGAAAAATGGTTTTATGCCATGATGACGCCAATGATATATTGCAAAACACATTTATCAAAGCCTGGATGAATATTGAATTATTCAGGGGCGAATCCCGGCTCTCAACCTGGCTGTATAAAATAGCCATCAACGAGTGCATCACCTTCCTGAACAGACAAAAAATGAATGCCCAGATGTCAATAGATGATGCTGATGCCTTACTCATCAATAAACTTGAGAGTGATGAATATTTTGACGGAAATGAAGCTCAGATGAAACTACAACAAGCTATTTTGACTCTCCCGGAAAAGCAACGGGCCGTTTTTAATCTTCGATATTACGATGAAATGCCATACGAAGAGATGTCGGAAGTCATGGGAACTTCTGTCGGAGCATTAAAAGCCTCATATCATCACGCCGCAAAAAAAATTGAAGAAATTTTAACATCTGGCGATTAAACCTTTTTACGTTAAATTAGTCTATAAATTAAACGAAATAAGACTGACATGGATACTCAAAAAAGCAAATTAAATGAAATCGGAAAAACAAATCCGTTCAAAGTCCCAGACGGATATTTTGAACGATTTTCCGAAGACTTAATGTCAAAATTGCCGGAACATACTGTGGTAGAGCCAAAAGTCACTCTTTGGAAAAAATTAAGACCTTGGTCGTACGCAGCGGCAGTGTGTATTGGAGCAATGTTGATGTTCAAAATCTTCAGCGGCTCTCCGGAAGAAAATAACATTGCGCAGAACAAAACTGAAAAAAGAATCGATGTAAGTTCAGAACACGAAGTTGATGATTTTTACACTTACTACGAAGATCAGGCTGCTATCAATGCCTACCGTGAAACTCTCTATAGCGAAGCTTCTTTTACAGAAGAAGATACAAATCACAAAAAGTAATAGTCTTAAAATAAATATTGTATGAAACGTAATTTATTTCTCCTCATATTTCTTCTCTCTTTATCACTGACTTTTGCTCAGGACAACAAAGATCGCAGAAAAGAAGAGTTTGAAAAATTTAAGGCTAAAAGGATCGAATATATTTCAAAAGAAATGAATTTGACTCCGGAGCAATCAAAAGCTTTCTGGCCTATATGCAATGAGTTACAACAAAAAAAGTTCCAGCTTAATCGAACAGTAAGAGAAGAAGGCCGAAAAATTTTCCAAAAAGAAAAAGCAGGAACCAAACCGACTCTGGATGATTATGAAAGACTGATTGAGCTGAGTGCCGATGCAAAAATTAAAGAAGCAGAATTAGATAAGGAATACATTGAAAAATTTAAAGCTGTAGTTTCTGCAGAACAAATATTCAAATATCAACGAGCTGAGCTACACTTTGCAAGAGAGTTCTTCGATAAAGACAGACCTCAAGCACCAACAAAATCTAAAGATAAAAAGTAGTCTATATCTGGCAGGAACGGAGTTCTTTTCGCAACTGTTTTGCGCGTCCTTCAGTGAGACTATCCAACAGTTTCCAGAATTCCGGGCCATGGTTCATATAAACTGTATGGCATAGTTCGTGTAATAAGACATAATCTGCCAAGTGTTCGGGCAGAAGCATTAGATAAAATGATAAATTGATTGTTTTTTTGGAAGAGCAGGATCCCCATCGGGTTCTGCTCTTACTTATTCTTATGGAAGTATAATTGAAACCATGAGAATCGGCCAAAAATTTCAATCGGAAAGGAAGATACTCCCTTGCTTTTTTCCTGAGTTTGATTTCCTCAGCCAATGGCAAAGATTTAGAACGGGATTCTCCCATTTTCTTCAAAAGGCCAACCCGATGCTCTTCCAAAAGCTCCAAAGCACGCTTGTAAGAGCCATAAAAGGGCAAAGAAACAGAAATCTTTCCTCTACTTAATCGAATAATATAGCTACGAGAATTCAATCTCTTTACAAAAGAAACCAAACCAAAATCTTTATCTTCGATTATTTTAGACATCCTATTTTTTGTTTCACACAGATTAAATCAGGTTTATCGTTTTTCCGTTAAAAATTTCCAAAAACGTTTTGGCATGTGTTGTTTCTGTAACTTCAGATTTTTCCTCTCTTTGATACTGATCGACTTAAAATATTGCTTCCAAAGATCCTGAAAATCAATCTCATCTTCATCTATAATATCCCGATTCAGTTTTCCTGAAGATATATCAAACCCCGGATTATCGATTTTAACCTCTTCTATCGTTTCCATATTATAGAACCATCCTTTGTTTCGTCGTACATCATAAATAAGCCATTGTTGATCGGCAAAACGGTCTTCGAAAAAATCCAGGGTGAGAGGCATTACATTATACAAAGGTTCTACACAGGCAAAAAAGATATCATCTGAAGTCTTTTGAAAACGAACAAACTGGCGCATTTTTTCCGATTCCCGCATTACTTTGCGATAGACTTTCGATAGTCCAAGAACATCCGGATCGGCAAAATTCAATTCAATGCTCTTATCCATTCTGAAAGCCTTACAAATATACCTAAAAATCATATTTTCCACTTCTTCCAACTCGGATAAAAATGAAGCATGTAGCATATAAACAGCTGAACGTGATATTTTTTTCGACAAGCCGGCAAGTACCCGCTCTGCTTTTTCTGCATCCGTAACAACAAGACAGGTATCCGTGAATAAGGGAATAATAGCCGATCCCGGAAGGAGTCGATCCGGAATTTCTTTTCGGAAAAAGGAATCGAATACAGCAGAAAGGAGTCCTTCAAATGATCTGTCGTAAATATAATAAATCACAACGATAATATATTTCTAGCTAAATAACATGATTTTACAGAATTATTCCGAAGCAGTTATTTTATTTATCAACAAATATAAGATTTTATCAAATATAAAACACAAAAAGACTGTCTCTTTATGAAACAGTCTTCAATTTATAATATTCAACAAGATATTATTTCAGAGTTGCATTCGCTTTTTTAGCCAATTCTTCCTGTAGTTTACCCATGTCATTAAGCATGCCATCTACCTTTTCTGTTTCCTTGTCAAATTGTCTCCAGACTGCATACCATTCTTCGCTTTCCGGTTCAAACTCCTGTGTCTTGGTCAACAAAGGCATGATTGTTTCCTTTTGAAATTTGTATAGGTTTATAATGCTTTCGTGAAAAGTCTTTGCATCCTCCGGATATTTCAATTCATTGGTTTTAGCAATTGCTTCATCTAATGAAGTATTCATTCCTTCCAATAGTTTTGCATTTTCCTCTTTTGAAAGTTTATGTTCAAAAATAACTTCTCTCTCTGTATGCATCTTCTCTGACGCTGCATTAAAAATTGAAATGGCTTTTTCATTGTAGCTACTCAACGAAAGTGTTCCGTTACCTCCACCACAAGAGGTAAGAATTAATGCAATTAATCCTAATGTAAAAAATACTTTTCTCATAATTTTTTTTATAATGTTATGTAATGTGCTATGTATCGAAATAAATAAAAGGGACTGTTTACATATAAACAATCCCCTTTTCAAGAGCGGAAGACGGGGCTCAAACCCGCGACCCTCAGCTTGGAAGGCTAATGCTCTATCAACTGAGCTACTTCCGCAATTTTGTGGGCAGTGATGGATTCGAACCACCGAAGACGTAAGTCAGCTGAGTTACAGTCAGCCCCATTTGGCCACTCTGGTAACTGCCCTTATCAAAAGCGATGCAAAGGTAGATAATATTATTTAAAATTGCAAGAAAATTGAACCATTTTTATTGCAGTAATTGCAGCTTCATCTCCTTTGTTTCCATGAATTCCCCCTGCTCTATCCACAGATTGCTTCATTGTATCATTCGTTAACAATCCGAATATAAATGGGATAGTTCCTTTAGCATTCAACTTAGCAAAGCCCTGAGTGACTCCGGAACAAACATAATCAAAATGTGGAGTTTCTCCTCTAATTACACAGCCAAGTCCAATCATGGCATCCGGTTTTAGTCTATCAGCCATTAATTTTGCACCATAAATCAATTCAAAACTTCCGGGAACATAATAAACAAAAATATTTTCCGGCTTAGCTCCATGTTTTATTAAGGTGTTGTATGCGCCATCTTTGAGTTTTCCGGTAATTTCACTATTCCATTCGGAAATAACGATTCCAAAGCGCATGTTCGAAGCATCCGGAATTTGATTCGGATTATAATCGGAAAGATTTTTATAAGCTGTAGCCATATCATTATATTGAATTAAAAAGGAGGACATTCAAATGAACAGCCTCCTTGATATCATTTTCTTTATCTAAATTATTTTACACCTGCTTGTGCACGGTCAATATATTTGTCAATGTTTGAACCTTCTATTGTAGCAGAATATTTTTCTTTAATCTGAGTATAAACTTCTACTGCTTTTTTGTAATTACCCAGTGACTCGTAAGCAAGACCAGCTTTTTTAAGGAACACAGGCGACAACAAATTATTATCTGCTTTCGAAGCTGCTTTATTGAAATAACCAATTGCATCTTCTACTTTTTTCTTGTCAATATTTTTTTCATCAGCATAAGCTAAGTCAACATAGCAATCGCCAATAAGACCTGTAATAGCCGGAGAAATCATATTATCACTTGCACTAAAGTCTTTCAGATAATCCAAAGCACCTTCTAAATCGCCTAATTTATAGCGACAAATTCCTGCATAAGCTTTTGCTAACTTGGCCGATTTGGTAAATCCATACTGATCAATAATGGCTTCAAACCCTATATAATTGACGCTATCTCCTTCCAAAGCCAATTTGTATTGGTTTTGAGCAAACAAATCTTCACCTCTGAACATTGCACTTTCAGCTTCACGTTCTTTCGGGATCAGATACGCATGACGTATTCCTAAAACTGCCACCACCAATAGTATGATAGCGCCAACCCCTATAATAATCTGTTTTTGATATTTTTCAATAAATTGTTCCGATTTTGAAAAAATCTCACCTACGTTATGCTCTGTTGAAGAGTTTGGAGCTTTTGTTGCCATTTTTATTTATTAAATATTATTTTAGATTAAACCGAATTACGGAGTGCAAAAGTAAACCTTTTCATCTAATAAATAAAATTTTAATGTATCTTTTTTAATATTTTCTTGTACTTTTGTACTCAAAGTCAACAAATAAGGGTTTATTTCGGCAAAGAATGATCATAGAACGGATATCAATACTGAATTTTAAAAATATAGAACAGGCAGATCTGGTCTTTTCTCCAAAAATGAATTGCCTGTTCGGAAATAACGGCATGGGGAAAACCAATCTGCTGGATGCATTGTATTACTTATCTTTTTGTAAGAATCACACAAATCTCCCGGATTCACAATTGATCATGCACAACCAGGACTTTTCAGTCTTACAGGCCAATTACATATTCGAAGAAGATAATGCTGAAAATATATATTGCGGCATCAAACGAAAACAACGCAAAATTTTCAAACGAAACAAAAAAGAATACGAACGATTATCCGAACATATAGGACTCCTGCCATTAGTGATGATTTGCCCTGCAGATTCCGACCTGATACAAGGAGGAAGCGATGAGCGTAGAAAATTTGTTGATGTGGTTATTTCTCAATACGACAAAGAATATCTTCACGCATTAATCCAATACACGAATGCTCTGCAACAGAGGAACTCTCTATTGAAAGAGCACAACACCATCGACCCTACTCTGTTTGATATCTGGGAAGATCAGATGGATTTTTTCGGAGAACACATTTTTAAGAAGCGAGAAAAATTCATACTCGATTTCCTCCCTATCTTTCAAGAATTTCATAAAAATATATGCCAAGAAGGTGAATCAGTAGGATTGGAATACGAATCCCAACTGAATGGATGTAAACTAAAAGAGTTACTGCTGCAAAAAAGAGAACGAGACATGCTGATTGGATTTACAACATCCGGAATCCATAAAGATGATTTCAATTTCACTTTGGATGGATATCTGATGCGTAAAACAGGTTCTCAAGGCCAGAATAAAACATACCTGATTGCGTTAAAACTCGCTCAATTTAATTTCTTAGTTAAAACCGGAGCCTCTACTCCTATTTTATTATTGGACGATGTATTTGATAAATTGGACGAAAATCGGGTGGAACAAATTGTCAAACTAGTTTCCCAGCCTCAATTCGGACAAATATTTATTACCGACACCAACCGGAAACATCTGGATGAAATCCTGCAAAAAATGGAGCATGACTACAAACTTTTCCATGTAGAAAACGGAGAATTCAAAGAAATGGAGATCGTATGAGAAGGACTAATACACAAACCATAAAGGAAGCTATCGATCTGTTTCTCGAAGAGAACTCTATTCTTACAGACAAGCTGGCAGAAACCAGGCTGGTCAATTCGTGGGGTAAAATCTTGGGGACATTAACCGAACGCTATACCACGAATATCTATGTCCACAAAAAAACTTTGTATGTCAGTTTATCCTCGGCAGTATTGAAAAGCGAACTGATGATGTGTCGGGAAAAACTGATTTCACGACTCAACGAAGAAGCCGGGAAAGAAGTTATTTCAGACATTATCTTTAGCTAAGTAATTTTGCATCAAATAAATATCACGCAACATTTACTCCTGGTTATTTCTCTTTTGATACTATTTCAAATATGGAATATTATCTTTCCAGAAAACTTCAAGATTTGATATATACCAGGTTTTTCCTTTGTCATTATTTCCTTGATAAAACAAGTAAGTCTTCCCATCCGGAGCGGCAAAAATATGAGGATGGCCCGATTCACTGGAGTTCCAATCTCCCTGTTTTCCATTAGGCAGGAAAGGATTATTCTGTAATCGCTTCCATTCTACGCCATCATTACTTACTGCAATTCCTATTTGTTGCGGATAATTATTATATCCTCCTGCATAAAACATAAATAACCGGCCTCCTTTTTCTATCACGGAAGCTGCTTCAATACATTCTCCTTCCCATGGAAATTCAGGTTTGAGAATAGGTTTATCAATAGACAAATCAGTCCACTGTCCTTTACTAAAGTCTGTATTTGCATTTGCTACAGCCACCCCTTGTAATTGTATCTTAAATTCCGGATCTCGTGTAGCATAGTATAGATAATATTTACCTTTAAAGAATGTAACCTCGGCATCAATCGCCCTTCCACAATTCCACTTCCCCATCGGGCTGACAACCGGATTCGAAGGATCTTTTTCAAAATTAATTCCGTCAGAACTTACCGCATGACAAATAGCATCAGCCTTCCCATTTCCGTATGTTTGGTAAAAGAGATGAACTTTACCATTAATAACCCGGGCGCAAGGGGCACACAAGCCGTTCTTATCACATTCTTGGGAAGCCCTTATTTTACCAACCACCTTCCAATCAATCAAATTGTCGCTTTGAGCAATTCCGACTCCCAACCCGGCAGGAAAACCGGTACTATTGTTTTCCAGGTTTTTAGTTTGAGGAGGAGTTGAATAGTACATCAAATAATGATTATTGAAATAAATGACATGCGGATCCTTGGAAAATAATATTCCATTACTTGTCGAATCTGCAAACATCATAATACGTTTTTTTTTCTGATTATCAACCTGTTCCAAATTAACACCATTTTTCGATTGAGCACATGACAGCCCACAAAAAAGCATGATAATAAATATGAATTGTCTCATGTATATATAATTAAATTTTTACAAAAATAATAAATATAATGGGAATAAAATCACATAAGACGGATCAAGTATAGATTGTCTTAGTAAATATAAACAAATAAAGCATACCAACTTTGGCATGCTTTATTTTGCTGAGCTTGGGAAAGTGGTCGAATCTTATCTTAACTCGCCCTTACAATCCGATGTTCTTATTTCCTGATCACCTTGTAAGCTTTGCCATTGTACTGTACAATGTACGTTCCTTTGGCATAACCCGTCAGGTCGATCGTCGTAGTCCCTTCCTGAGTCTTGTAACTACCTTTCAATGATCCCGTAACATCAGTCACTCTGATCATTTGATTAGCTACTGTGCCCGAGACTTTCAGGATTCCAGATGTCGGGTTAGGATAAACAGTTACGACTGTTGCTGTTACATCTTCTACGCCTGTCAGATAGTTC
>JAVBUX010000239.1:0-9900 GCA_031554915.1 Bacteroidales bacterium
ACAGGTAGTCAGTTCTTTAGCCGGTCAACCGGAAATAATCCAAAAATTTTCTCATAAATGGATTGAAAGAAACCGGGAAATACAACTCCTTTGGGAAGTAACAAATCCGGAAATCATTCAATCCTATCGAATTTATCGTTCTGAGAATCAATCTCCTATATCTCTATGGAAAGAAACCGAAGAACTATCTGCAACAGACCGAAAACTCAAAACAGGATATACTTACCGGTATTTTATACAAGCAATATGTACCGACGGAAGAGTATCCGGAAAGAAAGAAATCATCATTAATCATTAAACCATGAAAAAACTCATATCATTTCTTATTCTGACACTATTCCTTTGTTCGACAAATACATATTCTCAACAATACAAAGTAAGTGTGAACGGATATATCAAAAGTACAAAGAAAAATCTGGAATGTCATACCTGCATCAAAATGACTTACTATCTCAGTTCCGGTAAGACCAAATATGAAGAAATTTTGATGGCTTACAATCATGACGAAGGTATTCCGTGGATATTTTCAAATAATTTTACAAGCAATGAGAGAATTACTGGAGTCAAATGTGTAGGCATACATGCGGATAATCCAACCGGACCCAAATCGTGTTATACTATCGATGAAGGATCTGATTATCAAGTAATACAAGAGAGTGATTATCCTTGTGTTAATCTCAGATTAGATAATCAAATTATTGGAAAATATGATAACGGTAGTTATATTGATGTCAAAATTGAACCGGCAGACATTCAAATAAACTATCATAACCCGGTACAATACGGGAATGAGGAATCTCCGGGAATAAATTTTTTACATGAAAGTATTCCTATTTTCATAACTGCAACCGAAGGCTTCCCCCGAAGTGTCTATAAATGGGAATATTCCATTGGAGACATATACAACTGGGGACCTCTAGGTGATGAATTTATCAATGACGACAGAACTGAAGTTACTTTAAAAGCAACAGACTTGCTTAGTTATGAACAAATTATGTATAAAACACCTGTCTATGTACGTATCAATTGTGATTGTAACGAATTCAAAACCAGTAACCGGATCGATCTTCAACCCAAGATAGCAGCTCCTGTGTTCAAAAAAGTAGTGACAAAAAAAGATGAAAATTGTCCAGGAAATGCAGATGGTGAAGTTATTGTGGAATTAAACAGACCCCTATTTCAGGGAGAGACAATTGAAATATTAGGAAGAGACGATGAATCCGGATTATTCTTTTCTCTCTCCCAGGAAATGATCGGAGGAAATCAATGCCGGATATACAACCTTAGTCCTGGAACATTTACATTTCAGCTGAAAGGATCGTATATCGATCACCATGGAGATAAAATCTCAACAGGGATTATAGTCGGGAGCGACGAATACTCCTTCAGTGAAAGTATCGGTAGCGGAAATCCTCCGATATTTGAACTTTTAGACTTTGGAAATCCTGGTTGTTGGAATGGAAACAATGGTTGGATCACAGTGAAGGGAGAAGGAGGGTCCGGAGAATACAAATTGATTTGCGAAAACCAAAGTAAAGAACTTTTTGAATCGAATTTTTATTATTCTGAAATTACTATAAACACCATTCCTGTAGGAAAATACAATATCTGGGTTACGGATTCCAAAGGGTGTATAAGCAACATGTATCCGGAGAGAATTGCTATTGAGAATCCTAAAAATCCCATAGAGATCGATAAAATCAGTATTTTTAATCCCATAGAAGGAGAAAACACAGGAAGCATTTCTGTATCAGTTAAGAATGGAACAGCACCATATTCAGCTATTTGGAGAGAAGAAAATGAATCAGGAAACATCTTGGATTCCGGAGTACAACCGGGAGGTAACCTCAATCAAATCAGTACAATCCAAAATCTGAGAGCTGGGAACTATCACATCCTAATTACCGATGCAAACGGATGTCAAATAGCAGAAAGTATTACCCTGGAAGCATTTCCAGTTTTTGACATTACGACAACCCAAACAACTGAAATACAATGCCATGGAGATTATGGAGGAGAACTCTCTGCAACAGTCGTTGGAGGCGGATCGGGAATTTACAGCAAATATGAATGGTACAAAATAGACCAATACCTGGGGTATAACCCAATAGGTACAAATAGCTCTGTGCTCTCAGAAATCGAAGGAGGTCAATACCGGATGAAAGTCACAGACAACAACGGGAGACAATCCTGGTCTGACATCATTACTGTAGATCAGCCTGATCCTATAGAAGCGACTTTCAGTACCAGTACCCTAAAATGCCGTGGAGATGCAGACGGACAGATTACAGCCTCCATTTCAGGTGGAGCTGGGAATTATACCTGGAAATGGAACAATGGAGAATCTGGATCCGATAATACAACAATTTTAGACAAGCTATCTGCCGGTACTTACACATTGTCGATCGAAGATAAAAATGGTTGCAAAGCCTCTTTTGATGAAGAGGTTAAAGAACCGGCCCCATTGTCTATATCGGAAGGAATAACTCCCCCATCCTGCTACGGAATGAAAAATGCCAGTATATCGATATTTATTTCCGGAGGAAACCCGGATTACAGTATTCATTGGTCGCAAGGAAGTACAAGTTCACACTTACTTGATCTTCCGGCAGGGAAATACACTGTGAACGTGACAGATAAATTCGGATGTGAAACTCTGGAAAAAGAATTTACGATTCCAGACCCAACACCTGTAACTGCCGTTGTTACAAATCTGATAAATGTATCCCGAAATGGCCAACAAGACGGCAGCGTAAGTGTTTCCATTGAAGGAGGTACTGCTCCATATCGGGCAACATGCAAAGATGACAAAAACAATTGGCATACAGTTCCAGGAGTTGTTTACCCCTCTGATAAACCGGCGTATCTTGAAATAAAAAATCTTCCGGAAGGGAATTACACTTTATTCATACAAGACTTGTACTACAAAGGCAGTCCGGACAATAAATACAGTTCTTGTTCTTATAATCTGGAATTTTCTATTTCAGAGCCACCACCATTGATTATCAACATAGATGAAGCTCATCATGTCAGTTGCAATGGAGGAAATGATGGTAGTCTTACTGTCCACGCCCAAGGAGGAAGTCCTTTCGAAACAGGAGAGCCATACCAATATAAATGGTATCGCCAACAGGGATCCAGTCGAATTTTCATTGAAGAATCGACAAATAAAACAATATTGGACAATCTGAGACCTGGTATTTATCTCGCTGAAGTTATAGATCGGAATAATACTTCTACATTTTCAACTCCCTACATTTTAATTAATCCGGCAGCAATAAAAATGCAATTCAAAACGGCGGTACTCACTTGTGCCAGCGACAGTACAGGTTGGGTAGAAGCTAAAGTTACAGGAGGACAAGGTAGTTTTTCTTATGAATGGTCGACAGGAGAGATAGGAATTTCCCGGATTGAAAAGAAACCGGGCGGTTGGTACTCACTCTCTGTCAGAGATGAAAGAGGTTGTAATGTTATTGATTCTACTTTTATCTCCAGTCCAAAATCCATTCAAATTGATTACAAATTGAGCGCGCCTTTATGTGATGGGCATGGAGACGCATACATATCAATGATTATCTCCGGAGGTGAAGCTCCTTATTCTTATCGATGGTCGAATGGGGATAGTACCGCATATCTTGACAATGTTTATCCCGGAAAATATACTGTCAGAATAACAGACGATCTAAAATGTTACAAGGATACAACCTTCATTGTACCTGAAGCCAGTCCTGTAAAGGCAAAGCTTGAAGAGATAGTCTCTCCTTTGGCTTTCGGACACTCCGATGGAAGTATCCGGGTCAGTATTTCAGGAGGAACTCTACCCTACTCTATCTCATGGAAAAATGATCAGGGAGAATTTATCCAAAGTAAAAATACGGAAGAAAATGGGATTATATCTTCAGTTATCGAATCAATCCCGGAGGGAAACTATCACTTATTTATAGAGGATAATAACTATCAAAAAATTGAAATACCTTCTTCTTCCTCAAGTTGCGGATGCTTATTCTATCAATCATTTTATGTTTCACAACCTCCAAAATTAGAACTCAAACTGGAAAACACTCAAATAATACGCTGTTTCGGCACAAACGACGGCTCCCTTAGTGCGCATGCAAAAGGTGGAGTTCCCAGAGATAATAGTCTGCCTTACTCTTACGAATGGCATAAAGACGGAGAGATTATCAGAGGAAACGACAGTATAATCTCCAAGCTGGGTGAAGGAAATTATTTCGTTAGGATTACTGATGCAAACGGAATTTCAATAGAATCTGAACACGTCATCCTCAAAGAACCCGAGATTCTGTCAATGACGACTTCCGTATCCAATTTAAAATGTAGTAAAGACACAAACGGTTGGGCTCAGGCTGAAGTATCCGGAGGAACGGCTCCATATACTTTCAATTGGTCGAACGGAGCAAATTCTCCCCGGATTGAAAATGTACCGCGAGGAAAATATTTCGTGTATGTAACAGATGCCAATGTATGCGAAATCACAGCAACAGCCAATATTGCTCAATTAAACGGAATCAATGCAAATGCAATATTAACACCTCCTACTTGTCACAACGGCTCAAATGGGAGCATACAACTCGATATATCCGGAGGAGAAGCACCTTATTCGTATAAATGGGAAAATGGAGAAGAAACTCTGATCCGCAGTGGCCTGCGAGCCGGAAATTACAATATCACAATCACGGATGCCAATAACTGCTCTCAGGAGACATTCAGCTATGAATTATCTCACCCGGACAGTATTATCATTAGCCTGGGAAAAGATATTACTCTTTGCGAAGGACAATCCAAACTGATCAAAGCCGAAAGTAACGAAATGATAACAAACTATGGATGGTTCGATCAGAGTGGAACTAAACTATCTGAAAAATCCGACATAATTCTATCTGATTCAGGGATATACAGGATCGAAATCACTACAACCAAGGGTTGTAGAGGAGCCGGAAGTATCAATGTAAATCGTGACAATCGAAAAATAGCAAATGATTTTCTAATTGCCTCTCTGGTTCCGATCAATGATGAAGTTTTGGTTATAAACATTAGTAACCTTGCACCGGATAAAATTGAATGGATATTACCGGAAGGCGAAGGCTCTCTTTTTGAAGTCATTGATAAGAGCGAGGATATATTGAACATCATTTTTAAACAATATGGTAATTTTAGTATTGGAATGACCAGTTATTCAAAAAATTGTACCGAAACTACTTATAAAATGATACAAGTGATGAATAAAGAAAACATATCTGATTATGAAGACGCCGACGAACCAATACTAAAGTCATTCGCTGTGTATCCGAATCCAAATCCGGGATATTTTGAAGCTACAATAGAAATAAAAGAGGATACTCCTGTTGTGCTTCTGCTCGTTAATAGTGGTTCTGGAAAAGTTATTGAACGAAGGACTCTAAAAGGGAAAAAAGTTCATACGGAAACATTTAATATTACCGGTAATGAAAAAGGTACTTATATTTTGAATTTGTATTCTTCGAAAATAAGATCGGCCAAAAAAGTGATTCTAAAATAATTGCTTCTCGCATTTAAGACAAATGAAAAACTGCTGAAAATCTGTTGAAGACAGCAGTTTTTTCATTTGACAATTATTTGTGCCATTATTATGCGATTCTTCTGGCGAAACAGATATTAGACTTCCGAGACGAAAGTTAGACGACTCACAAAAAATAATTAACTTTGCAAATGAGATTTTTAGAATACAGGAAAAATGGATTACTCAGAAAAAATTAAGAAATTAACAACAAACTTACCTGTTGAACTGGTTGACTTTAATCAACCAAGAGATTTGGCAAGAACACCAACTCAAGCTTCTTCAAACTTTATTACCAATAAAGAACAAGGTGATTGGGCTGAGAACCTTATTGCAAGAGCGATAAATGAAACTTCTAAAAATTTTGTTGCAGTAAAATATGGTAAATCCGATGATTTAGTTGCCGGAGAAGAGGGTTTTGATGATTTTTATCAAGATTTTCAAAATGAATTAGATACTATTGGTAAAAGGCCTGATTTGCTAATTTTCAAAAAAAGTGATTTTAATTATAAATTAGGATTTGATATAAGCCAAATCTCCCACAATAATATTGCCGAGTATGTAAAAAAAGCAATTGCCGGAATTGAAGTTAGATCAAGCGCTTTTTTGATTGACAACTATGATCAGGCAATGCAAACCCGAACAGAGAAATTTACAGAAATAGCTTTGCAAACCAAAGAAAAAATACTTTCTGACTTTTTAGACCTATTGCAACATCCATCAAGACAAAGCTACATTGACATTCTAAATGGCATAACGACAAAAACTTTAGCAGTCGCTGATTTCAGAGTTCCAAGCTGGAGCTCGTCAGAACGATTAATTCAACTCAAAGATCTATTTCGACAACTTAAAATAGCTATAAAAGAAATTCAAAAAAGAGATTACTTATCAATTACTCCAAAAATAGAAGACCTAAAAGTAGTTTATAAATGGGTTGAAACATTCAATGTCCCCCACTTTTACTTTCAAGTATTTTTTGATAAAGTTTATGGCATTTCCTTTGAACAAATACTCGAAATAATTTCTAATCCTGATGATGAAGGTGTGATCTTTTCTGTAGAATCCGACACTAAAAACCAAAACAAAACAACCATAAAAATTAATTCAAAATCAGGGATTCAGGTCGCTTCAAAAGTTGAAGAACCACATCATGAAAGCATACGAAAGGAAATGGGTAGAGGTCGGTTGCTTTTTTATGTTACTTTCAAAGGTGGCTGTGCTTGTCTTAATATTGAAAATCTAAAAACAATCTTAGAAATTAAAGAAACTGACTTTTAATGATTACATTAAAGGAACATATTACCAACAATACGGTTGAGGATAATTATTCTCAATCTGTTTCCATTGAACATCGTAAAAAATATGCGCAATTTTTCACTCCATTTTTTATTGCCGAATTAATGGCTAAGTGGATTTTGGGAAATGATAAATTAAAAACTGTTTTAGAACCGGCATTTGGATTAGGTGTTTTTTCAAGGGCTTTGTTGAATCAAAAAAAAGACATCCATATTAAGGGTTTTGACATAGACAAGACCATCTTTCGAGAAGCAAAGTCTTATTTCAATGATCATAACAATGTAAATCTTCACTTAGAAGACTACATGTATAACGATTGGAAAAATAAATATGACGGAATTATTTGCAATCCTCCCTATTTCAAATTTCATGATTATGACAACAAAAATATCTTGAAAGAAATAGAAACCAATTTACAATGTAAATTAAATGGGTTCACAAATCTTTATACTCTATTTTTATTAAAATCTATTCATCAACTTAATACAAACGGCAGATGTGCATACATCATTCCTTCGGAGTTTCTAAATTCAGATTATGGAAAATTAGTAAAATCACATCTGATAGAAACAAAAACATTAAGACATGTAATTGTTATAAATTTTTCCGAAAATGTTTTTGATGATGCGTTAACAACCGCCTCTATTATCCTATGTGCAAATGATAAGAAAACCGAAAATGTGCAGTTCAATTATATTAAATCATTATCAGACTTGCTAAAGATAGAAAATCTAATTTCTTCTTATCCTACAATTTCTGAGAAACCGATTTCAAGTTATCATTTTTCAGAACTCAAGCCTGAAATTAAATGGAAAGCATATTATCAAAAACAAAATTGTCATCAGTTTAAAAATCTAGTTCCTTTTTCAACTTATGCGAAAGTGGTTCGAGGAATTGCTACAGGCGCTAATGATTATTTTACATTCAATGTCTCAAAGGCAAAACTGCATGTTGTTGACGAAAGATATTTATTGCCATGTATCTGTAAATCCGCTGATGTAAGAAGTCCTATTTTTACGAAAGAAAATTTTGATAAGCTAAAAGAAAAAGGTAAAAATATTTTCTTGTTAAATGCCATTGGGTCAACAGATACAAATATATTAGCATATTTGAGAAAAGGAGAACTTGAAGAAATAAACAAAAAATATTTAACAGCAAGCAGATCACCCTGGTATTCGTTAGAAAATCGACCACCTGCCCCTATTTGGGTCTCGGTTTTTAATCGTTCAGGATTAAAATTTATTCGTAATGAAGCTAATATTGCTAACTTAACAACATTTCACTGCATTTATCCAAAACAAAATGATTTACTTTCAGCAATAGGAATAGATTTATTATTTGCATACCTTTTAACAGATACTGCAAAACAAATTTTTGAAGACAATTGCCGAGAATATGGAAATGGATTACAAAAATTTGAGCCGAATGACCTCAATAAAGGAATGATGCTGGATTTATCATTGCTAAATGAAGATACAAAAAATAAAATTATGAAACTATATCAAGCATATAAAACAGCAGTTAGTGAAGAAAATCAAAATAAACATAGTTTCATAGAGGATATAAATACAATTTTGAAAAAGACCTTTTTGATATAATTTCATGATATCCAATCCCCATTAAAAGCAACCTATGAAAACAGAAACAACATTCATACAAGACCAAACTTTTGACAAACAGGATTTCTCACAAAATCCGTTAGACAAAGGCGAATATGAAAACTGCAATTTCAACAATTGTAATTTTGAAAATTGTAATCTTTCCGGATTCAGATTCACAGATTGTGTTTTCAACAATTGTAATCTAAGTTTAGTCAAATTGATTGAAACTGCATTACAAGAGATTAAATTTAAAAATTGCAAATTATTAGGACTGCATTTTGAAAATTGCAATAAGTTTGGACTTTCATTTAATTTTGAAAATTGCTCCTTAAATCATTCGTCATTTTATAAAGCAAATATTAAAGATATTGTTTTCAAAAATTGTCAACTACAGGAGACTGATTTTGCAGAATGTAATCTCACTAATGCAAAATTTGAGAATAGTGATCTTACAGGAGCCGTTTTTGAAAATACGATCATCGAAAAAACTGACTTCAGAACAGCATACAACTACTCTATTGATCCGGAAATCAACAACATAAAGAAAGCCCAATTTTCTATTTCCGGTATTCCAGGGTTATTAAGCAAATATGACATTATTATAGATAACTTAAATTGATATGAATACAAAAGGTTCAAATGTTGACAGCTGATGAAATAATCGAATTTAGGAAATCCATTATGTCTCTGGATGCAGAAGTCGAATAAATAAAATAAAAAATGAGCAACAAATTCCCTGAAATTAGGCGATAAAATAGATAAAAATACCAAACATGCATCTTTTAAAAGTATTATTTTACTATAACTATTTATGGACCGGGCATGTGAGGTCCTATAAAAGTGAGGGCTGGGCATTCTCAACCTTGGGTTGGGAAATTATTATTCCATTATGTGCTGCCGCCGACTTATATTTGAAATATCATCCCTCAGAAATGATTCGACGAACTGATGTTGTTCTGACAATAGTACCTATCATTTTCGTTTTTCTATACTTCGTATTAATATATCAAGGCAAATCAAAAAAGATTATTGAAGAGAAACCGGTTTTATGGAACAGCGAAACCATTTCAATTATTGTGACAATCTTATTCGCAATTACCACAATAGGAAGTGCACTCATTCTTGCATCACATCTGACTAATTAATACACCATTCTGATTGAATGTACTCCAGATGGAAAATCCAGTTCAGATTGACCCCTTAAACCAAACGGATTTGACCCCTTGCTCCAAAATAAGGTTGACCCTTCTAACCAAAATAAAAATGACCCCATTTGAATGTATGTCAACATAGATTTTTACGTAATCACATAATACAGATTACAAGGAAGGAAAAGAAAACTGAATGAACGAAATAAAGAATCGCTTAAGTCCTTTTTTAAGGGATATACAAAGGTACATTCCAACGATAGAACGCCAACACCAAGCCGCAAGCGGTTTATAGAAATTT
>JAVBUX010000097.1:0-6384 GCA_031554915.1 Bacteroidales bacterium
TGCTGGAAAAGTGATTTACATTGAAGAAAAACCTCAGACTCCTAAGTCTCATTATGCGGTTCCTGGTTTGTATTTTTATGATAATACGGTGTGTGAAAGGGCGAGAGTGTTAAATCCGTCTGCCAGAGGAGAATATGAAATAACGGATTTGAATCGTACTTATTTGGAGGAAGGATCATTAAACGTTGAACTCTTTGGTCGTGGTTTTGCCTGGTTGGATACAGGAAATTGCGACAGCCTGCTTGAAGCTTCGAACTTTGTGGAAACAATCCAAAAAAGACAGGGCTTTTATATTGCTTGTATTGAGGAAATTGCCTGGCGCAAAGCTTGGATAAATGATGTCCAGCTACAAGTTCTTGGCGAAAAATTGGATAAAACCGCTTATGGACAATATATTTTGTCATTATTATGATAAAGTTATAGACAAAAGCTTTAAGCTTATAACTTTCAACTTATAATTTAAAACTTAATTAAAATGATTCATTACCTCATAACCGGAGGAGCCGGGTTTATTGGTTCCAATTTTGTAAAATATATGTTGCAAAAGTATCAGGATGTGCATTTGGTCATTCTGGATTCTCTTACTTATGCTGGAAATTTGGGTACATTGAAAGAAGAACTGAAAGATCCTCGGTGTACTTTTGTGAAAGGGGATATCTGTGATTCTGAAGTTGTGACGAAGATTTTTTTTGACTATCCGATACAATATGTCGTAAATTTTGCTGCGGAAAGTCATGTGGATCGCAGTATTGAAAATCCTCAGTTGTTCTTGCAAACCAATATTTTGGGAACTCAAAATCTTTTGGATGTTGCTAAAAAAAATTGGACTACCGGGAAGGATCAAAAAGGCTATCCTATTTATCGTGATGGTGTTAAATATTTGCAGGTATCGACAGATGAGGTTTACGGGAGCTTGGGAGATACAGGATATTTTACGGAAACGACACCTCTGGATCCTCGCAGCCCGTATAGCGCTTCTAAAACAGGAGCCGATCTGATTGTCGCCGCTTATTCGGAAACATATAAGATGCCGGTAAATATTACCCGGTGTTCTAATAATTATGGGCCATACCATTTCCCGGAAAAGTTAATCCCGCTGATCATCAGGAATATACTTGCAGGTAAAAAATTGCCGGTCTATGGTGATGGGACAAACGTCCGTGATTGGTTGTATGTGGAAGATCATTGTAAGGCAATCGATATGGTGTTGAACAAAGGCCGGATAGGAGAGGTGTATAATATTGGAGGGCATAACGAAAAACAAAATATTCAGATAGTCCGGTTGACAATAGAAACGGTTTGCCGACTCCTGAAGGAACATCCTGAGTATATATCTGCATGTTCTGCAGTTGTAGATTCTCTAAATTTAGACGATTGGATGAATGAAGGCTTAATCACTTATGTGACAGATCGTTTAGGACACGATCAGCGTTATGCGATTAATCCGGAAAAAATAACAAAAGAGTTAGGTTGGTATCCGGAAACAAAGTTTGAAGATGGTATAGTAAAAACAATTCGTTGGTATTTGGAAAATCAGGACTGGGTAAATGAAGTCACTTCAGGCGATTACCAAAAATACTACGAAGAAATGTACGGTTCGAGATAATATGGATTATACTTTTGCCCCTTTCGCCAAACCATTATATATCATGCTTAAACCTATCGGTTCAGTATGTAATCTTCGTTGCAGCTATTGCTATTATCTTGATAAAAAACAATATTATCCTGAAGAAAAGCGCTATGTGATGTCGGATGAGCTGTTGGAACGTTTTACACAACAGTACATTGAATCTCAAACAATGTTTGAGGTATTATTTACCTGGCATGGGGGAGAAACTTTGATGCGCAATATCGATTTTTATAAGAAAGCATTGGCGTTTCAACAGAAATATGCCCGTGGGAAAAGAATTGATAATTGCATACAAACCAATGGAACTCTTCTAACCGATGATTGGTGCAGATTTTTTAAAGACAATAATTTTCTGGTAGGAATTTCTATCGATGGTCCTCAACACTGTCATGATAAATATCGTCGAACAGCAGATGGAAAGCCATCTTTCGTGCAGGCGATGCGGGGCTTGGAATTGCTGAAAAAACATGGGGTTGAGTATAATATCATGGGAGTTGTGAATGACTACAATGTTGACTATCCTCTTGAGTTTTATAGCTTTTTCAAAGCTACGGATAGCCGGTTTATACAATTTGCTCCTATTGTAGAAGTTATGCCGGACGGGAGCCTTGCATCCTGGAATGTCCCTGCTGAAAAATGGGGCGATTTCCTTATTGCAATCTTTGACGAGTGGGTTCGTAATGACGTTGGCGAATTTTATGTGCAATATTTTGATTCAGCTATGGCAAATTGGGTAGGAGAGCAGCCTGGAACATGTGTTTGGGCGAAAAACTGCGGGCATGCCGGTGTAATGGAATTCAATGGCGATGTGTATAGTTGTGACCATTATGTTTATCCTGAATATAAATTGGGAAATATCAGAAGCAAAACCCTCGTTGAAATGATGTATTCTGATAAACAATTGCAATTTGGTCAAAATAAGCATGATAAGCTACCTCAGCAGTGTAAAGATTGTGAATTTTTGTTTGCCTGTAATGGTGAATGTCCAAAGAACAGGATTATTCAGACCGATTCAGGCGAAAATGGTTTGAATTATCTGTGTAAAGGATATTATAAATACTTTAAACACGTGGCGCCATATATGGACTACATGAAAAAGGAATTGCAGGCCAAACGTGCGCCGGCAAATATTATGGAAGAGATAAAGAAGAAAATGTAACTGGATGAAATTTATTCCTAAATTATCACGGAGTATTTCTTGCTGCTTATACCTGGTTGACATGTAATTTGTTTGCCAAGACTCGATATGGAGGACTTATGGTTGACAGTAAAGGAAATAGTATTTTGATTGGTTTGTATGACGAAAACCTTAAGAAAATAAAAAAATAGCCACCCCTTTTTGTTTCTATTTTGCAAAATTTGGTTAATTTTGTAATAAAATGAACGATTTATTTGTTATAAGTAAAAACATAACCTTATGGGACACCATCAGTTGGATGAATTGGATGAAAAAATCCTAAATATGATAATTAATAATGCGCGGATTCCTTTCCTGGAAGTCGCTCGTGTATGTAATGTCTCCGGTGCAGCCATTCATCAAAGAATTCAGAAGTTAGTCAATTTAGGTGTAATTAAAGGATCCGAATATATTGTTGACCATAACAAAGTCGGTTATGAGACATCAGCGTATATGGGGTTGTTCCTTAAAAATCCTGAACAGTTCAGTAGTGTCGTTGCTGCATTGGAAAAAATACCGGAAGTTGTTGAATGTTATTATACTACCGGACAGTACGACCTGTTTATCCGCTTATATGCGCGTAATAATCAGCATTTATTGGAAATCATTCATAAGAAATTACAGCCTTTGGGATTAGCTCGTACAGAGACTTTAATTTCTTTCAAAGAAGCATTTCGTCGTCAGATTCCAATTTCTTTTGAAACAGAGGAAGAATAACAACGTTCTTGCTAATTTGCAGATGGATTATTGGAGTTTTAGGAATTATTCTGTACCTTTGCACCGAATTTTCGGGGTGTAGCTCAGCCCGGTTAGAGTACACGTCTGGGGGGCGTGTGGTCGGACGTTCGAATCGTCTCACCCCGACTGCTGAACATCAGCCATTTACGTAATTCGTGAATGGCTGATTTTGTTTGTACATTATCATTAAAGTAAGAAGTATGTCGGAAAATCTGTTATTGTTGGATGAGTCTGCATCCAGGGAGGAAAAATATCAAAATCTGATCCCCCAACTCAACGCGTTATTGTCAGGAGAAAAGGATTTAATTGCAAATATGGCCAATATTTCGGCCGCATTGAAACAAACTTTTGGTTTCTTTTGGGTTGGTTTTTATATTGTAAAAAACGAAGAATTGGTCTTAGGGCCGTTTCAAGGGCCGATTGCCTGTACCCGGATAAAGTATGGGAAAGGAGTTTGCGGAACGGCATGGCAACAAGAAATATCGATTGTAGTCCCTGATGTTGAGGCTTTCCCCGGACATATAGCGTGCAGTAGTGAATCGAAATCAGAAATAGTAGTTCCTGTATTTGACCAGAGGGATGTTGTTGCTGTGCTAGATATTGACAGCGATTCGTTGAATGATTTTGGAAATACTGATGTGTTTTATCTGGAAAAGATAGTTGCATTGTTATTTGAATAAATAAAGAACACCGTCATCTCAAGCATAACAAGAGATGACGGTAGTTCAATGTTTCATGCTTTTATGTTTGGTTTTTCCAAACCATAGTTCTTTTTCTTATCCTCCATTTTTAGTAAGAAAGCACATCCCAGTGCCAATACTCCAACTAAAACCAGCATCAACTCAGGGTTGGTGTAATCATAATACACATCTTTCCTTCCATCCTGAATAAGTTGTGTTATACCTGGATTGGATTTTTCACGAATATACCCGATCAACATAGGGAACGCCCACAAACCAATATTTTGAATCCAGAAAATAAGGGCATAGCCTGTTCCCAAACGGTTTTTAGGACATACTTTCGGAACTGAAGGCCACATAGCTGCCGGTACAAGAGAAAACGCAATTCCCAGAGTGAAAATACCTACATAAGCAAAAGTAAGCTGTGATGGAGCGTACATGAAGATGAGGTGGGCAACAATGAGAAGCAATGCGCCCAGAATCATTAATGATGCTCCTTTTCCTTTTTTGTCTAGTAAACTTCCGAATAAAGGTGTAAATAAAATGGTGCCGAATGGTAAGTAGAACACGATATCTGATGCTGCAGTAGATGCAATATGAAATTTGTTTTCAAGAATGCTGGATGCAAATTTCATAAATGGAAATACACAGGAATAAAATAAGACACAAAGAAGTGAGATATAAAGAAATCCGTTGTTAGACAGCAAGCGACCTACATCACTGATACGGAAAGGCTCATCTTCAGCTGCAGTTGTTGCTGATCCTTTTATTTCGTTGTCTAATTTTGCATCCATAATTGTGTAAACGAGGAAACACAAGAAACCGATACATAAAAAGACAACTCCTAAAAGAACCGCTTTGTATGCAAAAGAATCGCCAGCCAAACGTGGAGATAATAAAAATGCAGCTCCTGTTCCCAAACGAGCTAAAGCCACCTGCATACCCATTGCTAAGGCCATTTCTTTTCCTTCAAACCACTTTACAATAACACGGGTTACGGTTACTCCCGCCATTTCACATCCCAGCCCGAAAATAGCAAAACCAATAGTTGCAAGTTTTACGGAAGGAAGCATATCTGTCCAGAATGAGTTGAAGAAATCATATCCGAATCCACCCTGGTTGAAATAATCGGATACTGCATATAGTTTAATGCTGGCTCCGACAACCATTATCGCTGTAAATAGTGTACCTGTATATCTGATTCCCAATTTGTCGAGAATGATACCTCCGATCAGCAGAAGACCGATGATGTTGAAAAATGAATAATTTCCGGTAACTGCTCCAAATTGAGATCCGTCCCAATGAAGAGTTGTGCTCAATACTTTTTCAATAGGAGAGATTACATCCGTGAAGAAATACCCGGCCATCATAGTGAGGGCAACCAGGATTAGTGCAAACCATCTGGCAGTTGCTGATTCCTGTAGTGATTTTTTAATTGTTTCTGTCATAAGATCTATTTTTATATTAATTTTTGTTTTATATGTTATATTAGTAATGCATCTGCAACAATGAAAGTACTTCCTCCAACAAAGATAAAGTCATTTTCTTTTGCCGCCAGTTTTGCTGCAGCAAGAGCTTCTTTTACTGTCGGGTAATCATTTCCGATCAATCCATATTCTTCGGCTTTATTTTTGAATTCTTTATGATCCAAAGCCCTTGGAATAGAGGCTTTCGTGAAATAGTAAACAGCATTTTGAGGTAAAAGTTTAAGTACCGCATTGATATCTTTATCGTTAACCATACCAATGACGATATGTAGCTTTTCATATATTTCAGACTTTAGCTGTTGTACGATGTACCCGATACCCGCCTCATTATGCCCTGTGTCAAAGACGATTTTAGGCTTAGTTTGTATAATCTGCCACCGGCCCAGCAATCCGGTATTCTCTACAACGTGCTCAAATCCTGATTTTACAGCTTTATCAGGAATGTTATATCCCAACTTTTTTAGTTGGTCGATAGCAAGTAATACTGTTGCTGCGTTTTTTTCCTGAGCGAATCCACCAAGTTCTCCAATGATGGTTCCATAATGTTTTGTTTTAAACTGCCATTTGCAAGAGGGTAGGAGGCTAGTTTTTAAGATGGGTTGCTCTTCTTCTGCAAAATGAATGGAATTTTTATTGCCGTGAATTTTATTTGCAGTCTCAAGAAATACTTTT
>JAVBUX010000186.1:0-4917 GCA_031554915.1 Bacteroidales bacterium
GAAATGAAATCAATAATATCGAAGTAAGCGATGCCGCCGAAAAATATATGGTGGATATCATCGCTGCAACACGTTATCCGGATAAAATAAACAAAGATCTGGCCCGATGGATCAATTACGGTGCCAGTCCTCGGGGAACAATTTCCCTGGATAAATGCTCCAGGGTCGTTGCCTGGCTCGATGGACGTAAAAGCGTAACTCCTGATGATACCCGATATATTGTACACGATGTACTAAGACACCGGCTGATCCTGTCGTACGAGGCCAATGCCGACAGGGTAAACGCGAATGTCGTCATAGATAACATATTAAAGAACGTTGCTGTTATTTGAAATGAATCTGTTTAATACAACATACCCCGTTGAAGTAGCAACCTCATTAAACGATCTGATGCGGTTTGAATACATGGTGCAGGCCGGAAATATACTCCCGAACCACCCCATCTATTCCATTCTGGCAGGACGACATGCAGCTAAAATGAGAGGCCGAGGACTTGACTTCGAAGAAGTGAGAATGTACGTTCCGGGAGATGATGTACGAAATATCGATTGGAAGGTAACTGCCCGAAATTCAGAGACTTATTCAAAAGTATTCAATGAAGAAAAAGAACGTCCTACATTTGCTCTTTTGGATCAAAGTTCAACCATGTTCTTCGGATCCGAACGATATGTCAAATCTGTCTCAGCTGCTCATGTGGCCGCTATCTCAGCATTTTACACTATCAAACGGGGTGATCGATTCGGTGGAATTATTTTTAATGATGAAGGCCATGATTATCTGCCTCCGAAACGGAATAAAGCGCTTGTTGAACATTTCCTGCAACTCATTGTAAAGCACAATAATCATTTACCGGAACGAAAAAAAGTAAATCCGGATTTTTCTAAAATAAACGAAATGCTTCAACGGACTCAGTCCCTGATCACTCACGATTATGTAATAGCAATCATTACGAATCTTCTGACATTAAACGACGAGAGTAAGCACCTGTTACGTAGCATGGCATTTCGCAACGATTTGATATTGATGCACATAGAAGACCCTATGGATAAGTTTCTGCCGCCAGGAAAACTCGTTCTGACCAACGGGGACAGGCAAATAACCTGGGATTCAAACAAATGGAATCAAAAATACGCCTCTGATTATGAACACCGGCTGAATTCATTAACAGAAGAATTCAGGCATTATAGAATACCCGTATCTGTGATCAGCACAACGACTCCGGTCGAATTACAGATCAAAGAAAGAATGGGAGAAAGATTAAGATAATGAACGATACGATACCTGAATTGGAACAATTTATTGAACCGTCGCCAGTACAGTTCTCCCCAAACGCACCCGGATGGTACGTCCTGGGAGGAATATTCTTGCTTATATTGTTGATAATTGCATTTTTAATCTGGAATAATTACCGCAAAAACCGTTATCGCAGAATCGCCCTCAATTGGTTGGAACTGGAAGAAGAAAAGTTTTTTAATAATAAAGAATACGGCCGGCTTGTGTATGCAGGAGGAATGATCACGAAAAAAATCACGATTTTCCTGTATGGAAATAATGAAATTGCATCTATAAGAGGTTCAAAATGGCTAGCTTACCTCACAAAAACTTGTCCATCCATCTCTTTTTCATCAACTGACGAACAACTTATGAGTGATATATACGAATCCAACAACAATCTAAAGGAACAGCAAGTTTTTGAATTTATTGACAAAATAAAATACTGGATCAAAAAGCACAAAAAATTGACAGCAAAATCATTTTCAATTCTCAATTCTCAATTTTCAATTAATGAGCGGATTATTTCCTGAAATAGCGAACAATATGCACTTTGAAATCGCCCATAAATGGGTATTTCTATTGCTACCTTTACCGTTACTGGTTTACTTGCTACTCCCGGCATTCCATAAACGGAAATCGGCCCTTATTGCTCCCTTTTTCAAAAGAGCGGCCGACGTTTCCGGACAACATCCGAAAAAAAATGCATGGATCAGCCGCAAGGGGTTATTCGCATGGATTTGCTTGATTGTATGCTGGATATTGCTCTTAGTAGCAGCATCTTCCCCTCAATTTGTAGGCCAACCACAGAAAAAGACACGGACTGTCCGCAGTTTCCTTATAGCCGCCGATATCTCTTTCAGTATGGCTCAACGCGACTGGGCGGTCGATGGAAAGCAAATGACCCGCTGGGAAGCTGTAAAATACCTGATGAAAGACTTTATTTCAGAACGGAAAAGCGATCAGATCGGATTGGAAATGTTTGCTACACATGCTTACCTGCAAGCCCCATTAACAACTGATCTCGAAACGATTAACTGGCTACTCGATGAAACTGAAGTCGGCATGGCCGGTCAGATGACAAGTATAGGAGAAGCCATCGCCTTTGGAATCAAGATATTCAGACAAGATACTATCAAACAACGCGTTATGCTATTAATGACCGATGGGGTCGATGGTGGAACAGACATTTCCCCTCTTGATGCCGCAGCTGCGGCAAAACGCGATAGTGTAACCATTTATACACTGGGAATAGGTAATTCTACCTCAGGAGGATATGCTATCGACGAGTCACTACTTACACAAATAGCAGAAACAACCGGAGGAAAATACTTTCGCGCCGATAGCCAGAAAGAAATGCGAGAAGTATATGCAGAACTAAACAAACTACAACCTATTGTTTACGAAGAAAACACATACAAACCTGTTGTGTTGCTCTATATGTATCCATTAGGATTGGCAATAGGACTCATTTTTGTCTATTATCTGTTAAGCGGAATTTTCAATCTTCTGAGAGGAAGATTGGGTAAATCCGTATAGTGTAAATAATAATGAAAGAAATTATACATCATATTACCTCTATCGACTGGCATCTGTTCCATTTCCTCAGACCCCGTGCACTGTGGCTATTTATCCCGTTGGCTGTAATTATCCTGATACAAATTGCAGGTAATTATGAACAACAGAAATGGAAGAAAGTCATTGCCCCGGCATTGAGACCGTTTATGTTCAGCAAAGGAAATCCGAAAGCAATCATACTTCCGTTGGCACTACTGGCGACAAGCCTTAGCTGTATGATCTTGGCTCTCTCCGGCCCCACCTGGAAAAAACGGGAAATTCCCGGAGAAAAAATTCCTTTGGTAGTATTGATTTCCCTCGACTTGTCAAAATCAATGATGGCGACTGATATACAACCTTCCAGATTAGGACGGGCCAAAATGAAAATTGCTGACTTCCTGGATGCAAATCCACGGGCCAGAACCGGATTGATTGCATACGCAGGGACTCCGCATACAGTCCTCCCATTTACTGCAGATTATAAATTGATCAAACATCATGCAGCCAGTCTGTTTAACTGGGAAATGCCTGTACAAGGCACAAATATGGCATTGAATCTGGCATTGGCAGACACTTTATTAAAAAATATCGAAGCTCCGAGCACCATCTTATTGATGACCGATGTAATCGATAATAATGATGCCGTAGCCATAACCGATTTTATTAATAACTCCATCCACAAAATGGAAATATTATTGTTTTCAACTCCGGGAGGAGCTCCTGTGCCCGGAGCACAAGGAGTTAATTCGGTGCAATCGCCTGATGTACTGAACAATCTGAAGCAAAACGATAAAATAAGTATCACCACCATTACTCTCGATAAATCGGATGTAGAAGGTATAGCAAAAAAAATCAGTGATAACCTGATATTCCAGAAAGATGCAAAAAAAGACGCTAAAGATTGGGACGATATGGGTTGGTTACTGCTGATTCCGGCAATATTGATTGCATCGTTCTGGTCGAGAAAAGGTTGGGTTGTCCGATGGTGCTGGATCTCCGTTTGTTTTTTCACGTTTACTTCCTGTGGAACAGAAAGTAAGCACCCTGATTGGTGGTACTCAAAAAATTATCAGGGAGAGCTGTGGTACAAAAAAGGTAAATACGATAAAGCTGCGGAACTATTCCAGGATAATTCCCATAAAGCGGCTGCATATTTCAAGTCTGGAGACTATCAATCTGCTGCAGAGCTTCTTGCTGAAGATTCCTCTGCAGTCGGACGATACAACTATGGCCTTGCCCTGAATAAGCTTGGATTATACGACGAAGCGATAACCGCTTTTCAAAAAGCAGCTGAAGAATCTCCTGAATTAAAAGAGAAAGCGAATAAAAACATAGATGTAAGCAAATTAATGAAAGATCAGGCAATCAGTTCATTGCGGTTTCAACCGCATGCCAATCCGATTGACAATATCCTGAAAAATACGGAAAAAGGTAAACTGAAAGAACGAAAACCTGAATCAGAAGACGAGCAGCTGTCATCTGACACCGAAGTAAAAAAATTGCCGACTAAAGGCGACCGGATATCTGACGAAGTTGCAAGTAATATCCATCGGGCAAAAGAACAGAAATTTCCTCCTAAAGACTTCAAAATGGAAGAAAATGTCCCGATTGAAACCAAAGTGTTGATGCAAAAAACAAATGCAGACCCCGGTGAGTTTTTGCACCGTCGTTTTGAAATTCAGAAACAAAAATATTACCCCCAAGTCGTACAAGGCAAGGAAAATTGGTGACAATGAAAAAAGTAGTAACATACAGTCTTATTCTATGCCTGGTTTTGCTTACTGGTAAAACCCACGCTCAAGTATCCGTAAATGTGGACCTGAACCGTAAAACGGTTTATGTTCAGCAGCCTTTCCATGTCACGATTACAGTCTATACAAAAACATGGTTTACATCCCCATTAGAATTCGGGAACCTCCAGATTCCCAATGCTTTTATCGTACCTTTCGATAAAACCCAACCAGGCATGTTTACCATAGGAGGCAAACAACTCCCGGGCATCCAGTTTTATTATATTGTTTTTTCATACAAAGCCGGAGAATTTACGGTTCCCCCATTAGAAATAACAGCACAGAGTCCTCCGGAAGG
>JAVBUX010000176.1:0-4792 GCA_031554915.1 Bacteroidales bacterium
GGTTTAGAAATACCTATCCCTGATAATCGCACAAGTATTGAATTGAAACGGACTTAGGGTTTTTGTTAAAGACGAGTCTAAAATAACTGATAATCGCACAAGTATTGAATTGAAACTTTTCAGTCACTACAAGCGATTCAAATACTCATAACTGATAATCGCACAAGTATTGAATTGAAACTCTGATGGTTCTTCAAGTGAATATTTAAATCTCACTTCTGATAATCGCACAAGTATTGAATTGAAACTTTACTAACCTTAAATCTATTATGAAAAACCGAAACTGATAATCGCACAAGTATTGAATTGAAACCCATTTTGGGTCTTTCCATTCTACAGCGGGAATTGATCTGATAATCGCACAAGTATTGAATTGAAACATGTTTTTGGAGGGGCAGACTTTGGAAAGTTTATTACTGATAATCGCACAAGTATTGAATTGAAACATGCTTTGACTACCATTGGAGGCGATGTCTATGTCTGATAATCGCACAAGTATTGAATTGAAACTCATTAAAGAAAAAATCATAAGATTTATCTACAATTGCTGATAATCGCACAAGTATTGAATTGAAACGTGCTTGATCAGAGATATATAGACGTTGAGGCTACTGATAATCGCACAAGTATTGAATTGAAACTGAAATATAAAAGATGGTCTCCACAAGAAAAAGAGCTGATAATCGCACAAGTATTGAATTGAAACCTTTATTTGGTCGTCTTTTAACTTTCCCATAATTTTCTGATAATCGCACAAGTATTGAATTGAAACGTAGAATTTAATCTCCTGATAACTTCCTCAACTATCCTGATAATCGCACAAGTATTGAATTGAAACTGAGTTCCCGAGCGGAATTGCACTCGTTGAAGTAGCCTGATAATCGCACAAGTATTGAATTGAAACGGAATCATTCCTAGTTCGGGTCTCTCACATTCTCTCTGATAATCGCACAAGTATTGAATTGAAACGCGGGTAAGTAACGCAATCATAAAATCTGTTGTTGAACTGATAATCGCACAAGTATTGAATTGAAACTCTTTTCAGTGCTTTCAGTCCAATCTCCATTTTGCTGATAATCGCACAAGTATTGAATTGAAACTCCGAATCAATTGCAACACTAGCAGAATCTCTACAAATCGAAAGCCATCTTTTCCATCTCCTTATACGAAATCAATTGCAACACTAGCAGAATCTCTACCCTGATAATCGCACAAGTATTGAATTGAAACTAAGCAATCAGAAACCGGAATTTTCGTAAATCAGGCTGATAATCGCACAAGTATTGAATTTTGAAACCTCTATCTCTATATGGCCTATTACTCGCAGTACCCTTCTGATAATCGCATAATACTTGAAAGTTGTAGAATAAAATAAGGTTTTGTCTGTAAGTGGGCAACAACATCTTCAAAGAAAGGTGTTATTTGGAAACTATACGAGCCAATTGATCCAAATATGTGTTCAGCGGATATGGTATTGAATATTGAAGTAGTTTCTGGAGGCGACAAAATTTATGAAGTTAAGGCCGGTGATAGTTAAAGCAAAATTATCACCAAAATATCTTGGACAACTTGACAAAAATTTTTTAAGCTAATCTGGATATCATTAAAAATCTGAACTTAATATATTCGAGCTGAAAGATCGTAATTTGTTTATAATCATATTGTTGTGAATTTTAAAAGCCAAATTTTAATATTTAGGTCCTGTTTTGGGGTTTAAATATGAATTCATTTTTTGTCTTCCAATAAATAAAATGTATATTTGTCTAAGTGTTTATTTTAAAAAAAATGTGATTAATTGTTTTAATATGCTGAACGTCAATGGTAATGATGACAAATGATAGTGCTATTTGTGCGATTTCGACTCCTCCCGGACAAGGAGGAATTGCTGTTATCAGGGTTTCCGGAAAAGATGCCTTCACTATTTGTGATACGTTTTTTGTGTCTGAGAAAAAAGAACCAAAAATAACAGGGCAAGCTCCAAATACAATCCGGTTTGGAAAGATATACAAGGGAGACGAAGTTTTGGATGAAGTTTTGGTCTCTGTTTTTCGAGCACCACACTCTTTTACTGGAGAGGATACCGTGGAGATAGCCTGTCATGGATCAACATATATTCAACAAGAAATTATAAAACTGCTTTTGTCTAATGGTTGTCGTCTTGCAACTCCGGGAGAGTTTACTCAACGGGCATTTCTTAATGGAAAAATGGATTTGTCCCAGGCTGAAGCGGTTGCTGATGTAATTGCTTCATCGTCAGCAGCATCTCACCGCTTGGCATTCAATCAGATGCGTGGAGGATTCAGTAAAGAATTACAAAAACTCCGAGAACAACTTCTCAATTTTGTTTCTTTAGTTGAGCTAGAATTGGATTTCAGTGAAGAAGATGTCGAATTTGCGAATCGCAATCAACTGACTGATTTAGTTGATAATATTCATGTCGTTATTTCTCGTCTGGTCCAATCGTTTGATGTAGGCAATGTCATTAAAAATGGTGTTCCAGTTGCAATTGTTGGAGAGACTAATGCAGGTAAATCGACATTGCTAAACCATTTATTGAATGAGGAAAAAGCCATTGTTTCGGATATTCATGGAACAACCCGTGATGTTATTGAGGATGTAATCAACATCAATGGTATTGTTTTCCGATTTATCGATACTGCAGGTATCCGAGATACGGAGGATGAGATCGAAAGTATGGGTATTGAGCGTACATTCAACAAGATAGCTCAGGCCTCTATTGTTATTTGGATGATTGATTCGACCCAATTCAGTGAAAAGATCGAGAAAATTGCGGATAGGGTAGTCCCCAAAACAGAAGGAAAAAAGCTGATAATTGTCTTCAATAAAGTTGATAAGATAAATGATGAAGAACGAACTGTTTTGAAAGAAGAGTTTCTTCCTCAGGTAGAGGCCAAACGTATTTATCTTTCGGCAAAATATAAAAAGAATACAGCAGAGTTGGAAAATGCTTTATTAGAAGCTGCACAACTACCTCAAATCAGTGAAAATGATGTTGTTGTTACTAATTTAAGGCATTATGAGGCCTTGAAAAAGGCATTAGAATCAATAAAACGAGTAGAACAAGGACTGAAAGATGGTATTTCAGGGGATTTTCTAAGCCAGGATATTCGGGAATGTATGCATTATCTTGGAGAGATAACAGGAGGAGAGATAAGTAATGATGAGGTGTTGGGTAATATTTTCAGTAAGTTCTGCATCGGAAAGTAAATTTATAGAAACATATCTGGTCGATCGAAAAAAATAAAGGCATGATATGTACACGATATAATGGAAAAAAAAGAAAGAGCAAAAAGGAATAGAACAATTACTCTTACAACAGAGGAGTATAGTCTTTTTTCAAACAGTTTGTGTAACTTCAAAGAAAGAAGTCAAATAGAGTTGAATGAAATAATAGATAAAACAATCAATAATAATTTGTTTGATATTATCGATAGTTTGCCAAAGCAATTTGCCGACTTAATTATTATTGATCCACCATATAATTTGACGAAAAATTTTAACGGTTTTACATTTAGGTCATCTGCAAAAAATCAATACCTGGATTATTTGCAATCGTGGTTTCCCAAAGTTGTTTCTCTGTTAAAGCCTTGCGGGTCACTATATTTATGTGGTGATTGGAAGTGTACATCTGCTTTACAGGAAGTGATGGAAGAAAACCTGACGGTTCTCAATCGTATTACCTGGCAGCGGGACAAAGGAAGAGGAGCATTGAGCAATTGGAAAAATGGGATGGAAGATATCTGGTTTGGAGTTAAAAATGCCAAGGACTATTATTTTAATGTAGAAGCTGTAAAACAAAAAAGAAAAGTTTTAGCTACATATAAAGAAAATGGAAAACCGAAAGATTGGGAAGAAACAAATAACGGTAATTTTCGTCTGACATATCCTTCTAATTTCTGGGATGATATCAGCATTCCATATTGGTCAATGGCTGAAAATACAGACCATCCGACACAAAAACCCGAAAAATTGATTGCAAAATTAATTTTAGCTTCATGTCCGGAAAATGGAATCGTATTTGACCCATTTCTTGGATCAGGAACCACTTCTGTAGTTGCAAAAAAATTAGGAAGAAAATACTGTGGAATAGAAATGAATCAGGAATACTGTTGTTGGGCAGAAAAAAGGCTACAAATAGCAGAATTGGATGATACCATTCAAGGTTATACTGGAAGTGTTTTTTGGGAAAGGAATACTTTTAGTGTTCAACCTGCTCAAAAAAAAAAATCGAATGAAAAACCAAAATGATTTACTTTTGCTCAGACGGGCTGTATATGATATTGTAAATCTGATACCTTGTTGTCGTGCAACGAGTTATGGTGCTATTGCTAAAGCTGTAGGATATCCTAATTGGTCAAGGAAAGTCGGAAAGATCATGAGCGAGTGTAATTCATTTGAAACAGGTATCCCGGCTCATCGTGTTGTTAATAGTCAGGGGATATTAACAGCCAGTAAAGCTTTTGGTGGCAATGGTGAAATGCAAAAAATATTGGAAAGTGAGGGTGTTGAGGTTGTGAACAACAGAATTAAAAATTGGAAACAGGTATTTTGGGATCCGATGAAAGAATTGTAGTTTTTGGGGTTTACCTTGTATGTGAACCCCAAAACTTACCTTTTTATTAACTAAATTTAACTATTAGGAAATTTAAACATTCATTTGAAATGCCTATTTTTGTTTCGAATCTGGAAAATGATTTCAAATATGAAAAACACGCCTGACGAATTAGACGATTCTTACAAAGTACCTAATCTTGAAAAAGGAATTTTGATT
>JAVBUX010000173.1:0-4981 GCA_031554915.1 Bacteroidales bacterium
AATCAAAAGAAAACACGCTTTTAAAAGTCACATCTTGACAAAGAAGACTACAAAGCAAAAAAGAAGACTGACTCATACAGCAACTGTTAGCACTGTCGATGAAGGACGTGTGAAAAAATTGTTGGCGTTGAAATAAGCCTAATTTATCAGTGATTTTCTAAAAGATTTATTAACAGAGTTTTAGCAGCTAAAGACCACAAATAATGTGGCGCTAACATTCAAAAACAATTATTACTATGCCTAGATCGGTAAATCATGTAGCTTCAAGAGCTAAAAGAAAAAGAATCCTTAAACTGACGAGAGGATATTATGGCGCAAGAAAGAACGTATGGACAGTCGCCAAAAATACATGGGAAAAAGGTTTAACTTATGCTTTCCGTGATCGTCGTGCTAAAAAACGTAACTTCCGTGCTTTGTGGATCCAACGTATCAACGCTGCTGCACGCTTGGAAGGAATGTCTTATTCTCGTTTAATGGGTGCTTTGCACAAAAACGGAATTGAAATCAACCGTAAGGTTTTGGCTGACTTGGCTATGAACCATCCGGAAGCTTTCAAAGCAATTGTTTCTAAGGTGAAATAATTATTCTTAGATAGAAACAAAAGGCGCTCGATTGGGCGCCTTTTTTGTTAGACCTATTTTTTTAGACAATATATCCGAACAGATCGCTATCCTGATTCAAAACTTTGAACTCAAAGTCGTTTGCTTTCAAGCGATTAATTAAACCCTCATAGTCGTTCTTTTCATTAAGTTCAATGCCGACTAAAGCAGGACCACTTTCTTTATCAGTTTTTTTCATGTACTCAAACCGAACGATATCATCAGTTTCGCCGAGAACATTATTGACAAAGTTTTTGAGGGCATTGGGGCGTTGAGAAAAACGGATGATGAAATAGTGTTTTAATCCTTCGAAAAGTAAAGAGCGCTCTTTTATTTCAGCCATCCTGTCGATATCATTATTACTTCCACTAATGATACAGACCACATTTTTGCCTTTGATTTCTTCCTTATAATGTTTAAGAGCAGCCGCTGAAAGCGCTCCGGCTGGTTCAATAACTATAGCGTCTTCATTATAAATCCGGAGAATAGCAGAACAAACTTCTCCTTCCGGAATCAAACAGATATCATCAATGATTTCCTTACAAATAGAGTAGGTGAGATCGCCTGCTCTTTTTACAGCAGCACCGTCAACAAATTTATCGATTTTATCCAATGTAACTGGATGTCCGGCTTCAATGGCGGCTTTCATACATGCGGCACCCATAGGTTCTACAGCAATAATCTTTGTTTGAGGTGAATGGGTCTTGAAATAAGCTCCAACACCAGAACAAAGTCCTCCTCCTCCAACCGGGAGAAAAAGATAATCGACTTGAGGTAATTCTTCCAGAATCTCGGCAGCAATGGTTGCCTGTCCTTCAATAATGCGAGTATCGTCGAATGGTGGTATGAAAGTCATACCATGCTTTGTGGTATATCGTTTTGCAGATTCGGCACAGTCATCGAATGTATCTCCCTCTAAAATAATTTCGATGAATTCATTCCCGAACATTTTTGTTTGCCTGATTTTTTGTTTTGGGGTAATGACAGGCATAAATACAATCCCTTTTATTTTCAGTTCATTACAGCTATAAGCAAAACCTTGTGCGTGGTTGCCGGCACTGGCGCATACAACTCCTTTTTCCAGCGTTTCGGCATCTAAACTGCTAATCATATTATATGCTCCCCGTATTTTATAGGATCGAACAATTTGCAGGTCCTCTCTTTTGAGATAAACGTTTGTCGTGTATCTGTTGGAAATTCGTTGGTTAAATTGTAATGGGCTTTTTCTGACAACCGATTGTAAGCGTTTCCGGGCTTCTGAGACCTGTAAATTATATTTTTCTAAAAAAGACATTGTTGTATAAGTTTTAAGCTGCAAAATTACAAAAATACGGGGAGATCCTTTAATTTCTCAAAATAAAATTCATATCTTTGCCAATCTAATTCGTTTGTTGTGTTGCAGTATAGTAACAGGCTAAAACATATAATAACAGTCATCCTGTTGACCATATTCACAGTTTATTATGTGGATATCGGTTTCTTTTTTCATAGTCACAGAATTGATGGAGAGATTGTCTCTCACTCACATTTTCATAACAAGCATCACACACAAACGGGAACCCATTCTGCTACCGAATTAAATTTAATTTCGGAACTATCTTCATTTGTCGGGTTTCCTTCAATAACTCCATTTTTTATAGTAGCCATCTTGGCTTTATTGGGAATTCTTTCTTGTAACAATATTACATCGAAAGTATTGAGATCCCATAGTGTACACTTTTCCTTAAGAGCTCCTCCTGCTATTGCACTTTAATGTTTTGTCTATTAAGAATTTCATGAAATGCTTCTATGAGGTTTTAATGAAACATCAGGTTGTATATCTGTCTGTGTTTCATTGGAATCAATAAAGAATTTCTGAAGTTCATGTCGTATTCTGATTTCACTTTAATTTTCAATTATAAATTCTTATGAACAAAATAATTCTTTTTGTTTGTTGCTCTATTTTATTTTTTTCGTGCAACAAAAATGAAAAAAAAACAGAGGATAATGCTCTTCAGATCTCTGGAGATACACTACGACTGTCTCCTGAGTCCAATATTTTAAGTAAAATAAAATTGTTGACAGTACAATGTCAATCTCATAGCTCTGAGTTTGATGCAACAGGGACGGTAAAAGCAATTACTGGAAATTTGGTCGAGATAGCTCCACCTTTTGAAGGTCGGGTTTCAAAATCGTTTGTTCGGCTTGGTCAACGAGTTAGCGTAGGAACACCTGTTTTTGAACTTAATTCCGGTGAGTTTTATGAAGTTTCTAAAAACTATTTCCAAGTGCTACAGAATAAAAAAATGGCAGATGTGAATCTAAAACGTCAGAAAGATTTAGTTCAGCATGGAGTGGGAGTGATGAAAGATCTGGAAGAAGCTGAAACGAATGCGGAACTGATTCAGAAAGAGTATGAAACGGCTATAGCCGGGTTGAAAATGCTTAATATTAATCTCAATGAATTGACAATGGGACAGGCATTGAAAGTTGTATCTCCGATAGCCGGAGATATTGTTGCAAATAATATCGTTTTAGGACAATTTGTAAAAAATGATGCCGGTCCATTGATTATTGTTGCAGATTTAAGCAAAGTTTGGGTTGTAGCTCAGGTAAAGGAAAAATATATTTCCGGGATTTGTCCTGATGATCAGGTATTTATCTCGACAGATGCCGATTCCGGGCGTGAAATACAAGGCCGGGTGTTCCATATCAGTGAATTGTTGGACGAAGAAACCCGTTCAATACAAGTGCTTGTGGAATGTGATAATAAAGAAAGAAAACTCAAACCGGGAATGTTTGCTGCCATTCATTTTATCAATACTCCTCATAACGCGATTTTGATACCTTCTTCTGCGATATTTCAAACAGAGTCAGGTAGTTATGTTTTTGTAAAAGAGGCTGGAAATAAATATGTCAAGCGTGTGGTTCAGACTGTTTCTTCCGGAAAAAAAGAGGTGGTCGTTACCGAAGGACTGAAAGAAGGAGAGGAAATTGTTTCCGATGGTGGAATTTATTTAATGGGTGTCTGATATGGAAAAGTTTTATACGATGATAATTAACCGTCGATGGTTGGTTGCGACTGTCTTTTCCATAATTACAGGCTTTGGTATTTATGCATGGACACAACTTTCTATTGATGCTTATCCTGATATTGCAGATGTTACGGTGCAAGTGGTAACCCAGGTTCCGGGACTTGCTGCGGAGGAAATCGAGCAGCAAATTACGATTCCTTTGGAACGGGAATTAAATGGGATTCCTAATCTGCATGTGATGCGAAGTAAGAATACGTTTGGGCTATCCATTATCATGTTGGTTTTTAATGATAAAGAAGATGACTACTGGGCACGTCAGCGGGTGACGGAGCGCATATCGAATGTGGACTTGCCTTATGGGGCTGAACCGGAATTGAATCCTCTGACATCCCCGACAGGAGAAATATACAGGTATATTATTGAAAGTGAAAATCATTCAGTCAGGGAACTTACAGATTTGAACAAATGGGTGATTATTCCCCGTTTGCGACAAATAAGTGGAATTGCCGATGTCAGTAATTTCGGGGGGATTACGACACAGTATCAGATCGAAATTGATCCGGTTAAGTTGACACAATATAATCTTTCTCTATCGGATGTTACGGAAACCATTGAGCGTAATAATACGAACGCCGGAGGAAGTATGATCGACAGAGGAAATTTAAGCTATGTTGTACGGGGAATCGGATTGATTCGAGACCTGAAAGATATGGAAAACATTGTAATCAAAACCGAAAAAGGGGTGCCAATTTATCTGAGTGATGTTGGAACTTTGAAATATGGGAATCTTGAGCGAAAAGGAATTCTTGGTTTCATCGACAAGAATCATAATTATACCGATGGGGTAGAGGGGATTGTCCAAATGCTCCGTTTTCAGAATCCGTCGAAAGTACTGGCTGAAGTGCATAAGGCTATTGATGATTTGAATAATGATATATTGCCGGAAGGTGTTCATATTCATCCGTTTATGGACCGGACAAATCTGGTTGATATGACCTTGCATACAGTTTCTCATACCTTATTTTTCGGAATGATTTTGGTTGTATCGATTCTTATCATTTTTCTGGGTAGTTGGAGAGGCGCATTGTTAGTGGCGATTACGATTCCGTTGTCGTTATTGATTGCATTTATTCTCATGTATGTAACAGATATTCCTGCTAACCTACTTTCTTTGGGGGCTATTGACTTCGGGATATTGGTTGACGGCTCGATCGTGATGTTGGAAACGATATTGAAGAAACGAGAGGATGACATATCCTTGCCCTTGGAAGAAAAATCGATTGTCAAGAGGATAATGGAGGTCAGTAAGCCGGTTTTCTTTGCGACACTGATCATCATTATTGCGTATATGCCGTTGTTTGCTTTTGA
>JAVBUX010000103.1:0-4328 GCA_031554915.1 Bacteroidales bacterium
TATCTTTGTAGGAAAATAGAGAAAACTTACATTTTGATAATTTATTCCTGGAAATTTAATTATATGTTAGATCATACAGCTTCAGTTTTATTGATATATACAGGCGGAACTATCGGAATGATAGAGAGTCCTGAAACCGGACTTCTGGAATCTTTCGATTTTAATCATCTGAAGGAACATGTCACAGAATTGAAACGTTTCAAATTTTCGATTGATACGATCCAGTTTAATCCTCCGATCGACTCGTCGGATATGGATCCGGAACGTTGGTGCACATTAGTCCGCATCATAGAAGATAATTACAATAAATATGATGGTTTTGTAATCCTTCATGGAACGGATACGATGGCTTATTCGGCTTCCGCTTTGAGTTTCATGCTGGAAAATCTCGACAAGCCCGTCATCCTTACCGGTTCCCAATTGCCGGTAGGAAAAATTCGTACGGATGGAAAAGAAAATTTAATTACTGCATTGGAAATTGCCGTAGATAAAGATGCCGAAGGAAATGCGATTGTTCCGGAAGTTTGTATCTTTTTTCAAAACTACCTGATGAGGGGAAATCGAACCATGAAGATTAATGCGGAAAACTTCAAAGCATTTAACTCATATAATTATCCTGTATTGGCAGTTGCAGGTACACAAATACGTTACGAACACCATCTGATAAGAAAACCATCCCCAAGAGGGACTCAACGTTTTCATTATTGGTTGGATAATAATGTGATGATCCTGAAAATTTTTCCGGGAATGTCGATTGAAATGGTACAGTCTATATTTAATAATCCCCGGCTCAAAGGAGTTGTGCTTGAAACTTATGGAGCAGGTAATGCTCCTGAACGAAAAAAGTTCCTGGATATTCTTACTCAGGCAGTAAGAAGAGGGGTTGTTATTCTGAATGTGAGCCAATGCCCTTCGGGTTCAGTAGAAATGAGGAGGTATAGATCTGGCAAGATTTTAGCCGATGCAGGGGTCTTTTCGGGGTATGATATGACTACAGAAGCAGCTGTGACTAAGTTGATGTTTTTATTTGGTCACGGAATGGGATTAGAAGAGGTGAAACGACAAATTTCAACGTCTTTGGTTGGTGAAGTGACAATTTTTGAATAATTCAAATAAAAATCGAATATTTTCGTTAAGTATCTAATTTAAGTAGAGTTAAAAGTTGTAATTTTATATAAATTAAATATTTTTGCTTTAGTGTGTTAAATCTGTTGTTTAACATATATTTTAGTCTCATTTTTGTTGTTTTATTTAAATAAAAACCTCTAACTTTGTGTGTGATTACAGAGTAATGTTACTTTATGTGAAATTGTATAGTAAAACTCTTTTGAACCGTTAATAATTATATATAAACCTATGGGAAGGGAAATTAAATTCAGCTTGGTTTACCGGGATATGTGGCAATCATCCGGTAAATATCAACCTAGAGTCGATCAATTGAAGCGTATCGCTCCTGTTATTGTGGATATGGGATGTTTTGCCAGAGTAGAAACAAATGGCGGAGCTTTTGAACAGGTAAATTTACTTTATGGTGAAAATCCAAACCTGGCAGTGAGGGAGTTTACTGCGCCATTTAACAAAGCAGGAATTAAGACTCACATGTTGGACCGAGGATTGAATGGACTTCGTATGTTCCCAGTTCCTGCAGATGTGCGTAAATTGATGTACAAAGTAAAACATGCACAGGGTGTTGATATCACTCGTATATTCTGTGGATTGAATGATCCTCGCAATATTATACCTTCGATACAATATGCTAAAGCAGGAGGAATGACTCCTCAGGCGGCTCTTTGTATTACTTATTCGCCACTGCATACGGTAGAATATTATGTTAATTTGGCCGAACAATTGATTGAAGCAGGAGCGGAAGAGATTTGCCTCAAAGATATGGCAGGAATCGGACGTCCATACAGTATAGGTCAAATAGTTAAAGGAATTAAGTCCCGTCATCCGAAAATTACGATACAGTATCATGGGCATACAGGGCCTGGATTTTCAGTATCTTCTATGATGGAAGCCGCAGCAAATGGAGTGGATATCCTCGATGTGGCTATGGAACCGCTTTCCTGGGGGATGGTACATCCGGATGTAATTACTATTCAGGCTATGTTGAAAGATGCCGGCTATAGTGTTCCTGAAGTGAATATGGAAGCTTATATGGAAGCACGCCGCTTGTCACAGGAATTCGTAGATGATTTCCTTGGTTATTTCATCGACCCGAGCAATAAGATTATGACTTCTCTTCTTGTCGGTTGCGGCCTTCCTGGAGGAATGATGGGATCTATGATGGCTGACCTGAAAGGAATGCATAATGCAATTAATCTGGCTCTTCGTCAGCAAGGAAAACCGGAAGTAACATTAAATAACCTGGTGGTTCAATTGTTCAAGGAAGTAGAAGATATATGGCCAATGTTAGGTTATCCTCCATTGGTAACGCCTTTCAGTCAATATGTTAAGAATATTGCATTGATGAATATTTTTGCATTGGCTAAAAATGAACCGCGTTTCTCTATGATCGATAAAGATAGTTGGAACATGATTTTGGGTAAAACAGGTAAATTGCCTGGTCCTTTAGCTCCTGAAATTATTGCGTTGGCAAAAGAAAATGGTCTCGAATTCTATAATGGAGATCCTCAGGCTGCATTCCCGGATGAGTTAGACAAATATCAGGCAGAAATGAAAGAGCTGGGTTGGGATGAAGGTCCGGATCAGGAAGAATTGTTTGAATTTGCAATGCACGATCGTCAATATCGTGACCTGAAATCAGGGGCTGCCAAGAACCGTTTCAACCAGGAATTGGAGCAGGCTAAAGAAAAAGCCGGGACTCCGATTATTGTAAAACGTCCGGTAGTGGAAATCCCAATGTTCAGCTTTGAAGAAATTACGGCTAACTATCCGAATGCTAAGCCTGTACATGCTCCTTGTAAAGGACAAGTGCTATGGCAGTATGATATGATGGATGCTTCTACAGCTCCGTTTGAAGGTGCTACAGTCAACGAAAAAGAGAATTTGTGCTATATTCAAAGTTATTATGGAATTGAGCCGGTTAAGTTGGGTTATGGAGGTACTATTGTTGGTACTTATGTAAAGCAAGGTGATCAGGTTCAGAAAGGTCAGATCCTCGCATTTATTAATTGATAATGATAAGAGGGTGAATTCTAAGTCCCCTCATTAATTTAGTTAAAAGTCAAGGAAGAAAAAAAATCTTTCTTGACTTTTCATTTTTATTCATAACTTTGAGAAGTTTATTTTAACCAACAATTATGCGAAAAGATATGAAAACTCCATTACTATTTTTCAAAATGGCTATATACATTAGCTTTTTGTTTGTTTTTACTTTTACAACAATTGGCCAGGATAAATTCTTTCAACAAGCTGTGCCGGTGTGGGCAAGTGATGGACAAACGGCTAAAAATCTTACTGTGAGTTTCCGTGCAAATTTCGATTGGAATGGAAAAGGAAATGTATTGTTTCGTATAGCCGCACATTCTGATTATCGAGCTTATATAAACGGTGTTTTTTTAGGGCATGGACCTTGTGTCGCCGGATATGGATTTTTTAGGGTTGACGAGTATCAATTAAAGGAAATAATAAAAACAGGAGAGAATATAATTGCTATCGAAGTCGCCGGATATAATGTGGATAATTATTACCTCATGAACCAGCCTTCGTTCCTACAAGCAGAGATTACATCCGGGGACATGATACTTGCCACAACAGCAACACATTTGAAAATGGGAGAGAATTCTCAACCTGTTTTATTTGAAGCGGCTATTTCTGATCAACGTGTCCGGGATGTCCCCAAATATAGTTTTCAGCGGCCTTATATGGAGGCTTATAAATTGACTCCCCAATACAACGCATGGATGACGGATAAACAGGCGATATTCAATCAAGTGCCACTGGAACAAACTGATAATAAAAATTTGATACCTCGCCGGGTGAAATATCCCGATTATAGTGTCAGACAATATAAGGATAGTTTACCCGGCGGTATTTATAAATTTGAGTGTAATTCTACTGGATTCATTGGAGCGGAGGTACAAGTAACTACTCCTTCGAAAATAACATTTACCTGGGATGAAATTCTGACGAACGGAAATGTAGATATTAGCAGATTGGGATGTAATAGTAGTGTTACTTATGAATTACAACCTGGAAAATATGTCTTGGAAACGTTTGAACCGTACACATTGCAATACTTGAAAGTACAAACCGAGGGTGACTGTCGTGTTCGTAATTTTTATATTCGTCAGTATGTAAATGCAGATGTTTCACAAGCTATGTTTAGCTGTGACGACGAAAAAATCAATGAAATATTCGCAGCA
>JAVBUX010000219.1:0-17931 GCA_031554915.1 Bacteroidales bacterium
TAACCGGCCAATCGTTTTTCCAGGTCATTGGTTGCAGGTGCACTACACGTCCGTAAGCATAGGTATCCTGAAAATGGAGGAACCAGTCTTCTCCTGTCTTAGTATCTACCCAAGCACCTTGATGAGGACCGTTTACCGTTGATTTACCCTGAGCCAATACCACTTTGCGCTCATAAGGTCCAAAAATATTTTTGGAACGCAAAACAACCTGCCAACCGGTCGCAACACCTCCCGCAGGAGCAAAAATATAATAGTATCCATTGCGTGCATAAAATTTGGGACCTTCAATTGTTTCATCCCGGTCGTGGCCATCATAAACGATTTGGCTTTCACCGATGGTACTTTTTCCGTCAGGTGTAAGGCGTGTTATAGCCAACATACTTTTAAGTCCCGCACGACTTCCGGCAAAGGCATGTACCAGATAGAACTGTCCATCTTCATCCCAGAAAGGACAAGAATCGATAAGTCCTTTTCCTGCCTTCACCAATACCAGCGGAGACCATGTTCCTGCCGGATCTTTGGTTTTGGTCATATAAATTCCTCTGTCAGGATCACCATAGTAAATATAATATTCGCCGTTATGATAACGTATAGATGGCGCCCAGACTCCATTTCCATGCTGAGGAAGATTAAAATCGCTTTCCGGATACAACTTAGGAATAGCATAGTTAATAATTGTCCAATTCACCAAATCTTTTGAATGTAGAATCGGAAGTCCGGGAATACAATTGAAAGTTGAAGCCGTCATATAATAATCATCGCCTGCGCGACAAGCATCCGGATCAGAATAATCGGCATACAATACCGGATTTTTATACATTCCATTACCCAGATCTGAAACCCAAACCTGAGAAACGTAAGGAGAAATATTTTCTTTCAATTGACGAACCAGAGGCAAAACCCTCTGCTCTTCCAAACCTTCTGCAAACAAGCCGGCAACGGTATTTGCACCTATTGCACTAAAATGCGTATTGTCTTCGATTCCATTAGGTAAATTACGATTTACTCCGGGTGCAACATGCATGAAATATTTTTTGGAGGCCTCTTCGCCTGCTTTACTCAATAAATCCCGTGTCTTTGCCTGTAAATCTATAAATATAACCTTTTTTGCCTCAGCTACTTCCTTCAAATAACCGGGGTAAGCACCATGAGTATCTTGCAAAACACCATTCTCAAATTTTCGACGTTCAACCGGAGTACACAAAATAGGAATCGCCTTTTTTGCCTGTACATCATCGATAAACCGTTCTAAGTTCTTTTTGAAATCTGCTGGAGGCGTATAGCTACGTTTGGCTTCGGATTCATCGTTATGTCCGAATTGTATCACAACATAATCACCTTTTTGAACATCGTTTATTAGTTTATCCCACAATCCCTCTTCGATAAATGTCCGGGTACTTCTTCCATTTTTGGCTCGATTATCAATAACAACATTTTTGCCGAAATATTCGGGTAAAAGTTGTCCCCAACCCCTTTCTGGCCAACTATCGGGAATCATTTCTCCGGTCACCGGATCAGGAGTTGAACGATAAATGACTTTATTTGCCATGGTGGAATCTCCTGCCATAAAAACATGAACAGGACGGTTAGTTGCGGCTAAACAGAACAAAACCAATATGATGATTGAACAGTGTTTGATGATTTTCATGGATTTATATTAAATATTATTGATTCAATAATATACTTGCCATAATAAATGGACCTGTGGCTTTCGGATCATTATCCCGGACCGGCTCTGAAATATAATACTCGTAAGTTCCACTACGGTACGGATCTCCTCCTAAACCGGCAACTGCACATCCATTCGCAACAGAGATTGTTCCGTCAGAATTTTCTTTGACAAATTTAAGAATATATTGTTGATATGCCATCTTTGCTTTATCTAAAAATCGTGCATTCAGATATCCCTTTTGAGCCCCTTTTGCCCAAGTATAGATAAACATGGCTGAAGCGGAAGATTCCAAATAATTGCCTTCTGCCGCGATCTTATCCGTCACCTGATACCACAACTGAGTCTGAGGATCCTGGAATTTTTCCAGAGAAGCAGAAAGATTCTGCAAGATTTGAATGATCTCCGGCCGTTTCGGATGATTTGCAGGTAAAAAATCCAGAACATCAACCATTGCCATCATATACCAGCCGATACTGCGAGACCAAAAGTTTGGAGACTGTCCCGTTTCCGGGTTTGCCCATTGTTGTGTTTTGCTTTCATCCCAACCATGGTAATACAAACCGGTTTTCGGATCGTAAGCATGCTTGGCTATCGTTAGTATTTGGAGAGCTACATCATCAAACAAAGCAGGTTCATTAAACGTAGCGGCATATTGAGCCAAAAACGGAGACGCCATATACAAACCATCCAACCACATCTGGTTAGGATAGACTTTCTTATGCCAAAATCCGCCATCACTGGTGCGAGGATGATGAGCCATCTGCTCCCGCAGAGTATCCATCGCAATTTTGTACCTTTGATCCCTGGTTTGAGTATAGAGCAGAAATAATATTTTACCGGTATTCACCCGGTCGATATTAAATTCCTGCGATTTATAGCCTGCTATTTTACCGGTTTGATCGATCATGGTGTCTGCATAGCTTTTTGCATAATCGAAGCAAATTTGATTTTTTGTTTGCTCCCAGACCTGTTCTATAGACTGTAATACCAAACCATGGCAGTAGTTCCATTTCGGTTTTTGAGAAAAATCAAGCATCCATGCTTCCGGATTACGTTTCATCTCCGAATCGGCCATGCGAACAAAATACGGTTGATTTTTTTCTACTTTTTTCTGTCCCACACAAGAAATGGCACACAAAAGGAAAATCCCAACAAACAATTTATTAATAATATTATTCATATCGAATATTTTTTGAATTTAAGCCACTAACAGCAACCGGAGCACTTAGTGAATCCGGATAGTGTAAACCGGTGGCATCAAAATTTTTCACATTATTTAATTTCAATGCGGGACCTTTCTTTGGGACAATGGTAACATTATTGAATTTAATTCCATCTGATTCAGATAATTCAGCTCCAAATTCAGAAGTTATAATAGCATTTTCCACATTGATATTTGTGATATTCATTTCCGGCAATCCATTAAAAAACATAGCACGACGAGCATTACGGGAAATCAGATCTTTAACATAAATATTACGGAATGTCGGTGTTTTTTCAGTCACTTCCGGCAGAATATTTTCAACCGGAGTCTGATCATTATCGGCCAACGATTCGCTGGCGGACTTTCCTCCATAATACAGGTCAAACAAGAACGACTCTGTTGAAATATCAAACATGCTGATTTTTTCAATGTAAATATTTTCAACTACACCTCCACGTCCGCGGGTACTCTTGAAACGTAAGCCGACATCAGTTCCTAAAAATTCACAATTTCTGACGCTGATATTTCTTACTCCTCCTGACATTTCACTTCCGACAACAAATCCACCGTGACCGTTGAATACTTTACAATTATCCACGATCACATTTTCTGTTGGTATTCCCCGTTTGCGGCCATCTTCATCCTTACCGGATTTAATACAGATAGCATCATCACCCACATCAAAAATTGTATTGATGATGATAGAATTTTTACATGATTCCAGGTCTAATCCATCTCCATTTTGAGCAAAAGCCGGATTTTTAACAAAAATATGATCGACAATCACATTCTCACACATCAGAGGATGAATATTCCATGCCGGGGAGTTTTCAAACAAGACTCCTTCGAGCAATACATTTTTACAGCTTACAAAGCTGATCATTACCGGACGCATAAAATCTTTCACAGAATCCCAGTCTTCATCAGTCATTTCCTGACGAGGGACATTCAAATTCTTTTCGCTAAGCATTTCTCCTTTTATGGATTTTTCTGAAGGAAACCAATAACGCTCGTCTTTCAGGAAACCTCCTGAGGCAACAACTTTTTTCCATTGACTTTCTGTCACTTTCTCTTTTTTCAAAGGACGCCAGGCTTGTCCCGAGCCATTGATTGCTCCCTGTCCTGTAATCGCAATATTCTCCAGGTTGCGACCAGAAACAGGAGATTGACAACGACGTGTTTCCAATCCTTCGAACGAAGTTTTTATCAAAGGATAAGCATCAAAATCAGGAGTAAAAAGAATTAATGCTCCTTTTTCCAAATGCAGATTGATATTTGATCTGAATACAATAGGTCCCGTAAACCAAACTCCGAAAGGTACTCTCAAAGTTCCTCCGCCCTTTTCGGACAAAGACTTCATCGCTTTTTCAAAAGCTTCGGTGTTTAACGTAACACCATCTCCGACTCCCCCGCAGTCCAGAATGGACACCTCATTTTTAGGGAATACCGGTTTATGTACTCTCGGCATCTCAAAAGGGAGATCTTTATATAGATACTCATAAATATACGCCTCTTTTTTATTTTCCCCGTTACAGGAAATCAATAGAGACAGACAACATAAAGAAAGTAAAAGAAGTTTATTCATGGTCATTTTACATCTGATTACTTATAATCCAATAATTTTTTTTGTAACGATTTTACTTTTCTCAAGATTCAACCGCACAATATAGATCCCTGAAGGCAAATTGATCCCTTTTTGTATCATGGTTTGCCCTTTGCTACCACCAGTAAATGACTTTACAAGCTTAGCATGTACTGTGTATATATCCACTCTGTAGATCGTTTCATTAGCTGAAACTTTGATTTCTTTAGATGCAGCATCGAAATATACAGTTACGTCCCGATCATTTTTCATTATAGATTGAGTACCTGTAGTAATACGATCTGCCAATTGATTCTTTGTCATATTGTCCACTAAACTATTCAAATACACTTCCAAATAAGTATATCCGCTTTCATTTAGATCATTTGCTTTTTTACCGGGAAAATTCGCCTCTAACCACCCATCGGGTATTCCGTCGTTATCAGAATCGACCGGCGCTGTTGTCGAATTATATTCAGGCCACCCCCCTACATCGGATTGAGTGTCAATTAGACCCGCCCTGTTAGAGTAAGAGCCTTTGTTTGTTGCAGTTCCATTTCTAACTTCATTTGTTATACGGATATCTACTGCGTCTTTTGAAAGGGAACAACCGGCATAACTCAGGACTTTCTCAAAAGCCTTTTCTGCGGCATGCATTGTCACCGGATTAGCAGTAAAATCAAATGGTTTGCTTGCAACACAAAGAGTTTTATCAACACCGGAATCATAAATAACACCTGTCCAATTATTCTCTGTTACAGCCGGATAACCGTAAACATAGTTGTCCGCCAGATAAAAAGTGCCGAATGCCTGAACACCTTCGATTGGTGATTTCTCTATACTAACTTGCAGTATCCTGTTCTTTTTACTGGAAGCAGTTCCAGGTCCGGCTTTGTAGTAGTTTCCCACCATGTTGTACTTACCATCGCTTTCTCCGCCATACGCGCTGTTATCTCCCCAGTTATAAATCACATTATTTCGATAATCTACCCTCTCTTCATCAAATGTAGCCGAATAGCTCAAGCCCGAACGTTTCCACCCATTAAATCGCGGATTCCGGCTATTGTGATGCGCTAATAGGTTATGATGAAAAGTTGTATTCTTACCGCCCCAGATACCACCATATCCATGGTCTCCTTTTTCGTGAATCGAATGATTCAGTGATTCGGCAATCAAACTCCATTGCATCGTGAAACTTTCATTGGAATAAAATGAGGAACACTCATCTATACTCCAGCTCATCGAACAGTGATCAATAATAATGTTTTTATGATATCTTCCCCAGAATGCATCCGGTTCGTGGGTTGAAATTCTATCTCCCAACCGGAACCTGAGAAAACGGATTATTACATTATCAGCATCAACAACCACCTCGTAATCGCGAATACAAATTCCATCGCCAGGTGCTGTTTGGCCCGCTATTGTAAGATCCCCGTTTGTTATATTCAATTTACTTTTCAATGAAATAATGCCCGACACTTTGAATACGACAGTTCGTACTCCGCTTTGACTTACTGCCCAACGGAATGTTCCTTGTGTATTGGTATCTTCCAAAGAAGTAACGTAGATTACTTTTCCTCCCCGACCTCCGGTGGTGTACATACCACCGCCCTCAGCTCCCGGAAAAGCGGGAGTCTGCCCATAAAAAGGAAGGACAAGACATAATAACGATAGCAGTGTTAGTACTCTTTTCATATAATAAATTGAGAAAAATAAAGATTAATGATTTTGAGGTTGTGCATTTAGCACAACCTCAAAATTTTCTCATTAGTAAACAATTATCTCCAACGTGGGTCTCCGGCAGTTGCCTTACCCGGGAATTTAGTATCAACGATAGTGAAATCCAATTTCAAAGGATTAGCAAACAGAGTTTGTGAACTAGCCGAATATTTGATAACATCAGGAATTGGGCCTACTTCAGCTCCGGTTTCTGCATTAGTAGCAACAACATAATCACTTGTTACATAAACATTTTCAACAGTTGGCGCTGAACCGGCACGGAAGAAAGAAGCTCCGGCTCCGGTTTGACTTGGTCCAACAATACTATTTTTGAACTGGATAACCGGTTTTTGTCCACTGAAATCCAACATATAGTTAGAACCTCCTGTTGTATAGCAGAAAGTACAATTATTTATAGTAACTTTCTCTGTCGTAGTCGCTTTTGACTTCACCAACACCTTGTCTGCATAAGAAATAGTAGAATTAGTCAACTCCATCTCTTTCAAAGTAGCGCCTGCATTATCCACATTCATTACCGCATAACCACCGATACGATTGATTATCGAATTATTAATAACCATTTTTCCAATGACGGATCCGGAACCCTGCAAACGTGCTATTCCCCTGAAGTATTGGAACTGACAGTTATCAAAACTGATAAGATCAGCGCTTCCCGGATTCACATTAAATATGTACTTACCTCCGTAGTTAGCTGTTGTTTCATTTGCATCCGGAGTATAGAAATAAATACCCTGGAATTCCAGTTTTTTAGTAGGACTTACTCCTGCTCCCGGCAATTTAATATCAGAAGTGATAGCAAATTCGGCTTTACCTTTGAATGAATAACCGGTAATAAATTTCACAGCTTTACTGGTGAAAGTAGGACCATTGATTTTATAAACAGTACCTCCATTCAATATTACAGTCGTATTATCTTCCAAACCTGCAATGAATGCAGTCGTGATATAACCACTGGCCTCTTCATCAGTTAAATTACGCAAATCAACTTTAGGATCTGGAATAGCTTGAGGAGCTAGTGTTGTATAAGTTTTCTTTCCATTATACGCTGTTCCTATATATGCTTTTACACGATAAGACGTTTTTGCATCAAGACCATTAATGATCATTTGACCGGTTGCATATTGTGCTGGAGTAAGAGGAACTGTTTTTATCACAACATCACTTGTGTTAGTCACAACCAATGATGTATAAGCCTGAGAACTTAGATTCCATTTTACGCGAACTGCATTGTCTATAACATCGTCGCTTGTTGGATTAATCAATAAAGTCGGATAATCAAATGTTTTCAATGCTGTTTTAATTCCTACATTCGATTCAATATTATCACCAACTCCCTTAATACCAACCTGATACTCCGTATCCCAATCCAAATTTTCGAATACATAAAATGTTGTGTCAACATTTGTTACGGTACGAATTGGAGCTGTTTTGAATGTATCCTTACTCAGGGTTAATTCGTATGTTTTTGTACCTGTATATCGATCCCATACTACTTCAATGGAATTATTACGGATTGTTGTTTCTTTCACAATCGGAGAAAACAAACGTGGAGCCTGACCTAAATCGTCATCTTCATCACAGCTGGTAAACAAACCGGCTGTGCATAACAGACTACCTAAAATAAGCGGAATAAAATATTTTATTTTCATAATTCAAAATTCATTAATTGTTAGTTAACACTAGTCCATAACCATTGTTGCTCAAAACTCCATTACTTTTCGAAACAATGTCATAAGGAATCGGTAATAAATATGGAACAGGTTGTGCAAGTGTTCCATTACCTTTGTAACCTCTCCAGGAACGAGCTGTAAAGTCAGCAGTTTCCCAGGTAACAGTACCATCTGTAGCCGTCACTTTTTTATACAGGTTCTTATTCCAGTTCGTAGCTGTATATGTTGTAACGCCTGCCGGAAGTTGAATGTCATTTACAGAGATTTTATAACGAGGGTTTATAACTGTTACCATTCCATTTACAGTATAAGAATAAAATATATCCGCCAAATTCTTATATTGTGCCACTTCCGGTTTTTCCAATTCCAGTTCATTCGCAGCTTTACCCATATTATTCAACGCATTTTTCGCTGCAACTACTTTTTCTCCATAGTTACCCCAACGGATCAAGTCAAATTTACGGATACACTCTCCTCCGAATTCCCATGCACGTTCGTTGATAATTGCCTGACGGAATAACTCCTGAGAAGAAAGTTTATTGATATATTCATTTACTTTTTCAGCTCTGTAAGCGCTGGAGAAAGCTCGTGAACGAACTCTGTTCAAAGCATCTTTTGCTGTACTGGAAGGACCATTGATTTCGTTTTCAGCTTCAGCTAAAATCAACAACACATCCGAATAGCGCATGATAGGCCAGTTGATACCTGTTCCCTTCGATGAAGTTGGTCCAGGAGATGCAGGTAACCAAAGTCTGCACCATTTTGCAGGCACAGTACCGTTAGGCCCTAATATTTCCTGAGTGGATTCTGTTTTGTATTTTACCAAAGAACAAGTCACCGGCAAACGTAAGTCTGCATCATCAAATGAATAGTAATAAGAAACCGGGAAAGTAATATAAGAACCACCAGATCCGTAAGCGCCACCATCAACAGTTAAACCAACACACCAGGCCACATCGCCTCCGTTATTTTGAGCATAAGCTACTTCAAAAAGAACATCATCATTCTTTGGAGCAATAAACTTACATTCATTCATAAAGACTTCCTTGAAACTAGGATTCAATGGACGATCTTTCAGAGAGATCAATTTTTGAGCATAATCCTTAGCCAATTGATAATATTCTTTTGAAGTTTTAGCAGTTTTTGATGTGCCATTGATAGTATAAGTTACCGCTGGAAGCTCACTTAGATAGTCATCAGCTCTCTTTTGTTCTCCACTTTGAACTGTACCGTAACCGGCACGGAACATAGCCAAACGAGCAATAGATCCGATAGCAAATTCACGGTTCACTTTTTCAATACCAGTTTTAGATTCGTCTGCCCACATCATTTTTTCTTCAATATTAACCAGATCCTGAATCATTTGTGAGTAGATAATATTTTTATCCGTACGTGGATTATTCAATTCCATACCAGCTTTAGAAGCCTGCAATGCCATAGGCACATCTCCCCAGTAATTACACATCATCCAGTACCAGTAAGCTCTCAAACAATAAGCTTCTCCCAAATACTGAGCCATAGTTGCATCTCCTGCTTTGTACAAAGCGCTGGCTTCAATACCTTCAATACACTGATTAGCACGGTCGATCGCCAGATAACAGTTGTTCCAACAGTTTTTTACATCCGACCAGCTTTGAAGCAATCCTCCTTGCAAGGACCAAACATCACGACGGGAACCATCAGGTTTATCACTCACTGCAGTAGCCTCTACGTCTGTATTCTGCATAAATACACAAGACATCCGGGAAGTATAAGGGTCAACAGGAAAACAAGCATAGATCCCGTTGATCATTTTTTCGGCATCTGAGACATTGGAAAACACATAGTCCGCATCGAAAGAAGACGGCTGCTCCACATCCAGATAATCATCACAGGAGCCTAAGAAGGCTACTGAAAGCATTAAAAATAAATATTTATATAGTTTCATTATAATAATGTTTTAATGGTTGATTAAAATGTTAAGTTAAGACCGAATGTACAAGAAAAACTCTTTGGGAATGAAGAGTAATCTACTCCCGGAGTCAATCCTGAGGTGGAACTTCCGCGAACAGCTGTACTTACTTCAGGGTCATATCCGGTGTAATTAGTCCAAACAGCTACATTGTTGAATGTAGTAAATACGCGAAGTTGACTGCAAGCGAATTTGCTTGTATATTTCTTCGGTACGGTATAACCTACTGTGATATTTTGCAAACGAAGGAACGACGCATCTTCAATGGCCCAACTATGAGGAATTACCACTGCATTACCAAAGTTATGAGGAGACCAGTATTGTGCTAATTTGTTCATTTCATTCAGTTTTCCCTGAATTGCAGCAAATTCATCAGCTGTTGCAATATCTCCGGCAACCATTGCTCTATAGATAACCTCTCCATTATCATTCAGATAAGTGTAACGATTGGAAGAATTCATATATGCCAATACGTTAGGATAAGTAGAGCGATATTGTTGTGTACCTGCAATCTTGTCTGCATTATAAACCTCATTGCCATATACCCAGTTGAAATAAACAGAAGCATCAAAACCTTTGTAAGTACCTCTTAAGCCAAAACCTCCAGTGCTTTTCGGAGCAGCATGACCAATAATCTTACGGTCGTTTTCATCAACCACTCCATCTTTATTCAAATCTTTTAATTTCAAAGCTCCCGGACGAACGGTTACATAGCCGGTATTCGCAACTCCTTCTTTCAATGTCCATTTATTCTCTTTTTTATTATACCCAACGAAATCATTAGCTGTATAATAACCATCTGTTACATATCCATACATAAGGCCTAATGGTTCGCCTACGATTACGCGGTAATCATCCTGCCCTTTCAGGTCAGTACCTGCCCATCCGGAATTATATGATTGTGAAAGAATACCATTTTCCAATTTATCCACATTTCCACGATTGAGACCGATATTAAAATTAGCTGATAATGTAAAATCTTTTTTATCGATCAGATAAGCATCCAAAGTTAATTCAACTCCTTTATTGGTTGTCTGACCAACATTACGATATTGTTTTGTAAAACCAGGAGCAACAATATCACTTTCCAACAATAAATCCTTAGTCGTGTTTTGATAAAAATCCAATGTACCGCTAAGTCTTTCATTGAATATTCCAAAATCCAAACCTGCATTACGGGTAACAGTTGTTTCCCATTTCAGACCAGGATTAGCCAGTGCTGCATTAGTAGGAGCATAGAAAGGATTCAAAACCTCTCCGACTCCAATACTTCTGCTGGATCCGCTACTACCTGTAATTTTATAGTCCATCTTATATAATGTATTGGCAATACGGTTGTTACCGGCTTCTCCATAACTTAAACGAAGTTTCAGGTTAGATAACCAGCGTTTGGTACTTTGCATGAAAGCTTCTTCATTAATACGCCAGGCTGCAGCTGCTGCAGGGAAGTAACCCCAACGATTCCCTTTTGCAAATTTACTGGAACCGTCGGCACGGAATGTGAATGTCAATAAATAACGGTCATCATAACCATAATTCAATCGACCAAAGAAAGAAGACATCTTATCTTCAGGGCTAACAAAACTGGTCGTTGACAGATTATTAACACCTTCACTAAGACCTAGATTTGCAAAAATTTTTTCCGGAGTCATCGACTTTGCAAAATATTTAGCCTTGATATAGTTGTTGTCATTGGTGATATTTTTTAACTCCTGACCTGCCAATATATCAAAACGATGTTTTTCATTAAGAGTGTATCTGTATGTAAGCGTATTGGCTACACGCATACTACCACCGTTTGTTTTTGTCCAGTCAACCAATGGCAAATTTTGTCCTTCATTACTGGATTGTGTGGTAGTTGGTCCCCAATAGTTCTTTTGTTCGTTGAATGCATACTCATAACCACCTTCTAACTTGTATGTCAAACCTTTGAATATATCCCAGGTAAGAGCGCCCTGGAAGTTAAATGCACGTGCATTTTTTCTTTTCCAGTATTGTTGAGCTTCTTCTGAAAGAGTCATTTGCGATTTAAGCCATTGTTCATATTCATCTTCAGTCATTCTTGAAGGATCAGCTATAGTAAATTCAGATAAACCTTTTACTTTACTTCGGCTTACAGCTTCACTTGTACGCATTTTATAAGTTCCTCCTGAAGTTCCGGAACCATTAGTCTCCGTATCTGAAGTACGAGCCAAAAAGTCAAAATGCAAATTTTTGGCAATCTCATGGTTCAATTTGAAGTTTAAGGTAAAACGAGAATAGTCATTATTAACCATCAAGCCGCCATCCTTATTATAGGTACCGCTCAAATTAAATTTTGTTTTGTCGTTACCACCCTGAATACTGATGTTGTGTTGTTGAGAGAGGACATCACTTCCGAATAAATCGTCTTGTGCATCGTAAACCTTTTGATATTTGTACAAATCCATATCCGACCAGTAACCAAAATTATTCAGGAATGATTCCTGAGCGGATGTTCCATCCAAAGCAGCACGTTCATAGTTAAACAGAGCATATTGGTATGCATCTAAAACATCCATCCGTTTTGAAAGGGTTTTGGTTTGTAAAAATCCGTTGTATGATACTTGTGTCTTTCCTCCCTTTGCAGATTTTGTTGTAATAATCACAACCCCATTAGCACCCTGAGAACCATAAATTGCTGTAGAAGAAGCATCTTTCAAAATATCAATGCTTTGAATATCTGTAGGGGATACGTCATTGATACTCTTTGCAGGAAAACCATCTATAATATATAAAGGTGAATTGTCTCCCGTAACAGATCCACCTCCACGTACGCGGATCAATACTTCTGCATCAGGAGAACCGTCGGTGGATGTTACCTGTACCCCTGCCAAACGACCTGTGATAGCCTGAGCTGCAGAAGAAACCGGAATATCTTTAATGACTTTATCTCCGATAGAAGAAACAGATCCTGTTAAATCTTTCTTTCTCACCGTACCATAACCGATAACAACTACTTCATCCAACATCGAAGCATCCGATTCCAAAACAACATCAATACTGTTTCCTGTAATCTCCACTTCTTTGGTTTTCATACCAAGATACTTGATTTCTAAAACTTTTCCACTGGCTGGTACGTTTATTGAATACTTACCATCAACATTGGTAGGTACTGCCACTGATGTACCTTTCACTAAAACGGTAGCTCCTATCGCAGGATCTCCATTAGGTTCGGTTACTGTACCTGTAACAGTCTTAGATTGTGCAAATGCACCGGCACAAACAAAGAGACCTACAACCACAGCCAGGATTTTTCCCAGCAAGGCTGAACGAAATTTTTGTGTTTTTCTTAGATTCATACAATTTATAATTAGATTAATAATATTAGAGAATATTAACATTGTAGTATGCCACAAATGTAGTTTGTTTAAAATAAAACAAGGATGATACGTTTCCCATTAATAGTGGGTATTTGTAACATCCCTGATATTTTTGCCTTAATAAGCGGTTTTAACCACGGAGAGCACGGAGTCTATTTCACGGAGTAACACCGAATGCTATAATAAAAACTCTGTGACACTCCGTGAAATAAACTCTGTGTAACTCCGTGGTTATGATAACTCCTCTTTGATCTTTTTGATCATCTCATCATATTCAACATCCGACAAATATACTTTTTGCGGATTCATGGTAAATGTTCCCCCAAAATCCGGTCCATCGACATACTTTGGCGCCAGATGTATATGAAGATGCTTCAATTTATCGGAATAAGCTCCATAATTAACCTTCTCCGGATTGAATGCCTTTTTTATGGCCGAGGCTACTCGATTGACATCTTTCATAAAAGCTAACAACTCTTCATCGTTCAACTGATATAATTCAACGTCATGGTCTTTGTATGCAACGACACACCGTCCATTATAAGTTTGTTCTTTGAATAAAAATACTGTGGATACATTCAGGTCGCAGATTTCGATCATCAAATCTTTTTGCAACTGGTTTCTTTCGCAATACAAGCAATTGTTTGACATAATTATAGATTTATTTTGTTTTAATTGTTACAGGATTATTCAAACGGGTCAAAACTTCATCGATACACTTCATAAAATCAGCTTTGGTAACAACAGGCTCCCAATCATGTTCCCAGGTCGGCATAAAGTAATAATCGACATAACCATTTTCAGGCTTAAGTACGACTACCTGGTTAAGATTATCGGAAGTGATCTCTTTGATTTGTTTGGTACGGACAAAAACAACCAATCCCATCATGCTACTATCTTGATATTTGTCTTTCTGGCTTTGTTTTCCCCAGGTAGCGATATATGACCACTCTACATTTTTTTCATTGCTTATCAGCAACTCCGCTCCATCTTTTTTGATAATACCAGTTGCTAAATTAGGTATATTTTTGTTAGCCTGTAACTCCATGTGCGAAGCCCTGCTCCCTGCATCAATAGATATTAACGATTTTAAATTATACTTTACTCCGTCAACATTCCAGCCAAAATAGGTCGTCATCACTTGCGAACGGATCTTTCCATCAGCCTGAATAAAGCATTCAACACTATCACGTTCTCCAACCCGTCCAGCTTTTTCTCCATTCCAATAAGCAATCGAACCAATGCCCAAAGCGTCACCGACAGTCATATTATCCACTCCCCAATGGGAAACTTTAGGATTATGATAATTCTCATATCCATCGATTCCTATTTGCGGAAGAACTATTCCGGGAGTGCTTTTCGCAAAGACATCAACCGCATTGCGTTGGTCAAGATAAAAACGGAAAGCAACTTTATCGCTTTCCCAACCGGGACCCTCATATTTAATATAAAAAGCATGGTCGCGAAAACTCCCTGGAACTTTCATATAATTAGGTTTTACCCAAGTAAAAACAGTATCTTTTCTATCGTAGGTGAAGTTTTTAGGGCTACCTCCAATTCTATGAGATAATTCTGAATAAGTTCTTTTCGGATATTTATTTGCATCTCCAACCGTAATTGTCACATTTTTTATTTCCTTAGCTCCAATAGAAGCTATTGGAAATAAGGCCTTGGAAACTCCTTTTAAATCCGCGGTTATTTCCACCGGTACTGTTTGATTATCTACAATCGCAACATAATTACCTACAGGAAGTTTCTTTAGCACAGAAAGAGGCACCTCCGCCATATAATCCACAACATTCTTATCGGAGGTATTCTGTATAGTCAACGAAACTGTCTGACCATACGCATTCGACAACAAGAAAAATGCAAATAAAGAAGTCAATAAATTTTTCATATATACATTATTTAAATTTTCATCCATGTCAGTTTATGCCAAAGACTTTCCAATGGGCCTTGTTTATGTTTTTTCAGCCACCATTTGCAAAACTGTACTTGTAACAGGAAAAATACAATTCCTATCAATAAACTGAGGGTGAACCCACAATAGGGAGCCAAATACAATCCTATCGGAAAATAAATCAAGGCTCCGACTATCGATTGGGAAATATAATTTGTCAAACTCATTTTTCCATAAAACCTCAGATTGGCAGTCAATTTTCTGAAAGATTCTTTCTGATATAATATGAAAAACGAAGAAACCAAGATTACTGTAAATGCAAATTTTTGCCACATGTCCAATACAACCCCAACGGTTTGCTGTATTAGAGAGGTTTGCGTATCAGCCATTAATTCTACTTTTAGCTGATAAAGAGGTGCAAACAGCACAGCAAAAATAATCAACATTTTTACCCAAAAACGAATACTTTTCTCCGAACTCACAAAACATTGCTTACGTCCTAGAAGCAGTCCTAACATAAAAAGTCCTGCTGTCTGAAGAAAACGTCCTGCTCCTATCGCCCAAAATAAACTGGCTTTCTGTCCTAAGGTTACATTACCCCAGATAAAATGCCAAAAATGACCCTCCTCTGTATATTCCGCTACTTCATTATACATCGCTCCAACTCCCAGATCCGGCAGACTATATTCCGGATTATAAAGACTGGATATATAATGGAACCATTCTATCGGTTGTAGCAAGAAAATAATCGCTAAAATGAAAATTGCTTTATCACTCCATTTCCTCACGATAAAAAGAAATATACCCACAATCGAAAACAAGAGCAAAACATCTCCAGCAGGGAAAAATGCAGCATTGAGAGTGGCAAAACCTGCTAATAATAACAATCGCCAAAGAAATCTGTATCCAAAATCACCTCCTTTTAACTGCTGATTTGTATATTGTACGTAAAAAGTAAAACCAAAAAGCAAGGCAAAAATGGCGTACGACTTTCCTGCAAAAAGCGTAAATATAACACTAAAAACTCCCTGATTCAGAATATTCAACCATGCTGGCTGACTAGCAACATCAGGATAAACAGGAAATATGAAGTGTTCCAGGCTGTGAACCAAAAGTATAGCAAGAACCGCAAATCCACGCAAAGCATCTACAAGATCGATTCGTGAAGTTTTAGAAGCTACTGTTTGTGACATACAATTTAGAATTTATATTATCAAATTTCTCTTTTCAAATTGACAACAATGGAACTATTTTTTTCCCTTGCGTGAAATTTCTATAATTACCAGGGGTTGTCTTCACTTTTGTCCTGAATGCAGCACAAAAATGATCCGGATTATCAAATCCAATTAGATATGCTATTTCCTTTATAGGCAGACTGGTATTGGTAAGCAACTCCTTCCCTTTTTGCATCTTTAGCTCCAACAAATACTGATGCGGTGCAAAACCGGTATATTCTTTAAAAATCCGGCGAAACCAGGAGTAGCTCATAGATACCTTCCTCGCCACTTCTTCCGGAGTAATCCCTTCTTTGAAATTTTCCAGCATAATTACCTTTGCCCGGTCTATCTGAGGGATTACATTCAGCTCCTCAAAAGATAAATGCTTATCCAAAGAATAAGTAAAACCCAACAAATAATTTACAATCCCGGCAAGCATTTGCTGAAAACCTGTTTTTTGTTCTTTTGCTGTTACTATAGCCTGTTTATACAGGCTGACGATTCTCTCATGAACTCCAACATTAAAAATAGGCTTCGGTTTGTTAAAAAAACCATGCTCAACCCTGTTGTCCATATTGATGCCTTTGAATCCGATCCAATATTCACTCCAACCGGTCTCTTTATTCGGACTATAGTTATGCCATTCTCCTGGGAATAAAAGGAATAGGGTACCTTCATTTATAACAACCTTCTTACATGATGTGGAAACAAAGCTCCCAGCCCCCTGCGTAATATAAATCAACTGATATTCGTCCAACACGCGGCCTTTCTCTGTCGAAAAAAGATATCTTGTCGGATGATTTTGAGGTGGATAAGCTGTAGATGGTGCAATACATTGATGACCTGCACTATTGACAGTCAGCCCCCATAAAATATCCTGCTCATTCTCTAAGAGATATTTTATGGATGAGTTATTATTTTTATTGTCATTTTTCACAGTACCAATTCTATTATCACAATACAAATCTACAAATAATTTATACTTAATCCTCAAATTTATTATCATTTTTGAAAGAAAAAATAAATTCTCACGTTTATATTTTCAGACGAATAAATTTGATTGTGCTTTCATAATTATTTATGCACCAAAGATGTTAATTTTGTGAGATATTTATGAATATAGTTAGAACGAATATGACGATGAAGATAAAATTTGCAGTAGTAGGAATAGGACACATTGGTAAACGCCATGCTGAAATGATATCACGAGACGAAAACTCTGAACTTGTTGCAATCTGTGATATACTTCCGAAAGAAGCACTCGGAATCAATGAATTAAACATTCCGCTTTTTAGTTCTATTGACGAATTGCTTAATTCCGATCTGGATATTGATGTCATAAATATCTGTACTCCAAATGGTTTTCATGCTGAATATGCCTTAAAAGCACTAAAAAAACGAAAACACGTAGTAGTCGAAAAACCGGTTGCTCTTACTAAAACAGATGCGGAAAAAATATTATACAAATCCCTGGATGTTTCAAAACACGTATTTTGCGTCATGCAAAACCGTTATTCTCCCCCTTCTTTATGGCTCAAAGAGATTGTAGGCAAGAACATACTGGGCAATATATACATGGTTGAACTGAACTGCTTCTGGAACCGCGATGAACGGTATTATAAAAAAGGGAACTGGCACGGCAACGCTCTCCTGG
>JAVBUX010000159.1:0-6089 GCA_031554915.1 Bacteroidales bacterium
CATTTCTACTCAAATTTTTAATTGGTAATTCATTTTTTATTTTCAAAAGGTAAATATTGGCAATCAACAGTGACTTCTATAATTTCTGCAATATTCTGGGATACGACAGATGGTATCTTTATGTTAAAATCTGCCAGGCGAATATTGAACTTTGCCTTCCCGGATAATTGATTGTTTTTTATTGTTACCGTGGCAATAGTGGTTAGTGGTTTTGATACATTATGAATGGTCAGAGTTCCCTCTATTGTTACCTGATAGGAACCGTCTTCTCCTTTTTTTACTATTTCCGGATTTTTCACTTTCCCTGAAAAGTTTGCTTTAGGATATTTGTCAGATTCCATATACGATTCATTGAAATGCTCTTCCATCAATGCGTTTTCAAATTTGAAACTTTTAATTAACACTGAAAATGCGACCTCAGCTTTTTTTACATCAACAAAACTATTCACTTCATTGTTATGAGCTTCGATGTTTTCAAGAGGAGCTTTGGAAAAGAAGGAAATATGACCTTTCTTTGTATAATAAATATCCTGGGCTGAAATATGAGGCACAAAGGATATAAATAATAATGATAAAAGAACAGTTTTCATTTAGTTTATTTAATTACAAAACAATCAATAATTACAACATCGCTAAGATATCCGGTGCATCGGCCCTTTATTGTTGCCGGTTTGCCGGTTTCAATTACCTGTTCTTCCTGAAGTGTGCATCGAACACCAGACATTGGATTTGATCCGGACAACGTAATGACCTTTTTACCATCGATGTTCGTTTCTATATTTTCAATCAAACCGCTAATTTGCAGTGTTTTATTCAGAAAATGAGCATTGGCGGAAACCTCATCCCGCTGATAGCTTTCTACTAATTTTTTAGCTGAAATGACAATAGGAGTTTCATGTCGGATATCCCGGTGAGGCATATACATAATGTACATGATGACTCCTATTGCCAAAAAACAGCCAATCAAGGCTGTTGCTATTAATATTCTGTTTTTTTTGCTAATCATGTTGGCAGATTAAGAAACTGTGAGAATATTGTTATTAATACTGACAGAATATTTAGTCAGAGGGGCAGGGGCAGGGCCTTGCAGAACAGAGCCATTGATGCTATATACGCTTCCATGGCAAGGACAAACAAATTGGTTGGAACCTGACTGATAACCGACAGTACAAGCCTCATGTGTGCAAACACTGGTCAAGGCAATAAATGAAGTTGGAGCATTTCCTTCTGCTGTGCGTACTACAATTACATTGTTTTGCGCTTTAGAACTTCCTACTGTTGTCAACTCACTATCCAGGTTTGCAGTAAGCCTTGGGTTATTTCCACCTCCTGGACCAGGACCGGGATCCGGGTCATCATCTTTAGAACACCTTATCAAACTTCCTACAGCAGTCACTGTAGCTAATGCACAAGTATAAGATACAAAATCGCGCCTATTCATAGTAAATAAATTAAATAATTAATAAATCGAATACATAGATCTCTCATATTATTAATTAATTACATGTAATTAGCTTTTCATTAAAAAACAGATAATTAAAAAAAAGGTTTTGCTGATTAAATGAATAGTTCGAATGAGTGTTCTTAATATTTCGAAACAATTTAAAATGAAGTACAAAAATGGGCGGGTGTTTTTGAATAAAAATAAGGCATCCTTTTTGAGGATGCCTTATTTTCAGGCAGAAAGAGACTCGTCTTTCATATCGAGTTCGTCCTTATGTGAGTCATAAAAACGATACTCCATAAAAGCCAAATTTTGATTAGGTACGATTTTAATCCCCATAGAATAACGGAATTTCCATTTCCATTTGAGAGAATAAAATCCACGATTGATAAATGCTGCGACGTATGGATGTACATGCAGACTAAATTTCTTCACTTTTAATTTTTCCACTAAATAAGAGATTTTACTCTCCAGATTGTCCGTAAATAGGATAGATGGTTGGATTTCGCCTTTTCCGAAGCAGGTTGGGCAGGTTTCATCCGTTTTGAAGTCCATTGCGGGGCGCACACGCTGACGTGTGATTTGCATCAATCCAAATTTGCTCAGTTGTAAAATGTTATGTTTTGCACGATCATTCTCCATGAGTGTACGCATGTGATCAAACAGTTTTTGTTTGTTTTCCTGTTCGTTCATGTCGATAAAGTCGATAACAATAATGCCCCCCATATCCCGAAGTCGTAGTTGGCGGGCAATTTCATCGGCAGCGGCGACATTGACGTCGATAGCAGTGTTCTCTTGTCCATCGCTCGATTTTGAGCGATTGCCACTATTGACGTCGATAACGTGCATAGCTTCAGTATGTTCTACAATCAGATAAGCGCCTTTTTTGAATGTTACTGTTTTTCCGAAAGAGGATTTTATTTGCTTTGTAACACCGAAATTATCGAAAATAGGCAGTTCATCGGAATAAAGTTCGACGATACCCGAGCGTTCAGGTGCGATAAGACTTACATAGTCCTTAATCTCATTTACTGCATCGGTATCATTGATGTGAATGTGCTGGAATGAAGGATTGAAAATGTCCCTGAGCAGGGCTACCGTTCGTCCTGTTTCTTCATAAACAAGTGACGGAATTTTTGCCTTGAGCAGCTTGGTCATGTTGTCATCCCAACGTTTCACTAATGTTTTAAGTTCGGTATCTAGTTCGGCAACTCTTTTTCCTTCGGCGGATGTACGGACAATAACCCCGAAATTTTTAGGTTTGATACTTAAAATAAGTTGCTTCAAACGAGCTCTTTCCTCGTTGGATTTAATTTTTTGGGAAACAGAAACTTTGTCTCCGAAAGGAATTGCAACAAGGTATCTCCCTGCAAATGATAATTCTGATGTTAGCCGTGGACCCTTAGTGGAAATAGGCTCCTTGGCAATCTGTACAAGTACTTCATCCCCTTGTTTTATTAAATCCACCATACTACCGTCTTTATTGATATCGGGCAAATGGCTGAATTTTGTAATCGGGGGGACTTTTTTCTTGTCAGAGATGGTTGTTTTCAGGAATTTTTGGAGCGAATTAAAATTCGGACCCAAATCCTGGTAGTGAAGAAAAGCATCTTTTTTGTATCCAACATCGATGAACGCAGCATTTAGTCCCGGCATCAGTTTTTTAACTTTGCCAAGATAAATGTCACCCACGGCAAAAGAAATATTGCGGGCTTCTTTGTGTATCTCGACTAACTTTTTGTCTTCGAGAACCGCAATAGATATTTCCTTGGGTTGAACGTCGATTACTAATTCACTGATCACGATGCTGATTATTAAAATTAAAAAATTAAAATAATGACGAGAATGAAAAATATTGTTTCATTCTTTTCATTTTCTTGATTTGTTTTATTAATAATAAAGGTTAAAAGCGCATTATTCATAGCACGTTTAACCTTTATTTTAACTCACAATAAGAATAGAATTATTTTTTCTTTTTGTGTCTATTCTTTCTTAGTCTTTTTTTGCGCTTGTGCGTTGACATTTTATGTCTTTTTCTTTTTTTTCCGCTTGGCATTGTTTCTTATATTTTTTGTTAATAAATCTCTATTCAGGATTATTTCTTTTTACTTTGCAGGTTAGTTCTCAATTTTTCAGCAAAGTATTGTGATGGTTTGAATGTAGGAACAAAACGTTCAGGGATAATAATAGTAGTGTCATTTTGAATGTCACGTGCAGCTTTTGCAGCTCTTTTTTTAACAACGAAAGAACCAAAACCACGCAGGTAAACATTCTCACCGTTGTTCATTGAGTTCATAACGGCATCCATAAATCCTTCAACTGAGGCTAAAACTGACGCTCTGTCAATGCCAGTGTTTTTTGCAATTTCGCTAACGATATCTGCTTTTGTCATGATTATAAATAAATTAATTAAATTGTTTTTTATTTTGGGACTGCAAATATAAGGCATTTATTCCTGATTAAAAAAGTTTTAGCTGTGATTTTTTCAAAAAAATGTACGTTGTATGTTATACGTTTTATATTTAAGGGTGCGCTAAACTTGTTATATTGGTAAGTATTTGTATATTTGTGTGTTAATTTGATAGAAAAAGCTTTGTTTTTATAGACAATATTTTAAATGCATGATCGATGAATAATAAAATATCTGAACTGATCCGTCACTTCAATTCCTATCCGATATCCTTATCTATAAATAAGATTGAATTGGAATCTGTGGTTGAAACATTCTTTTGTCAGATGTTTCCTCTTTGTGAGACAGTAGATTATAAAAAGTCGGAGTTGGAATTGATGAATGTTTATGAAATTTTATTGAAAAATATTTCAAAATTAATAGTGGCTGAAAAAGCTGAATATGTGGTTGAGGAACTATTTGTCCGGATCTCGGTTATTCAACAACGGTTGTATAACGATGCGAAGAAATTTTTGGAAAGTGATCCTGCTGCAAAATCATTGGAGGAAGTGATTTTAACATACCCTGGTTTTTTTGCATTGTCCGTACATCGGATTGCCCATGAATTGTATAAATTGGAGGTTCCGATTATACCCCGGCTGTTTTCTGAATATGCTCACGCCAAAGTAGGGGTCGATATTCACCCCGGAGCTCAGATCGGCGATAATTTTTTTCTGGATCATGGTACCGGTACTGTGATAGGAGAGACAACTATTATTGGTAATAATGTGAAAATATATCAGGGAGTTACTTTAGGCGGGTTGTCTGTATCTAAAAGCTTGTCGGAAGTAAAAAGGCATCCTACGATAGAAGATAATGTGGTGATTTATGCCGGAGCCACTATTTTGGGTGGTACGACGGTGATAGGACATGATTCTATAATAGGAGGAAATGTTTGGTTGACACACAGTGTTCCTCCTGATACAGTGGTTCAATACACCTCTTCGATAAATATTAAAAGCACAAAAGATGTTAAATGGCCCATCGATTATGTTATATGAATGTTAGATAAATTTGAGGATAAACAGTAAACAATACTTATGAAATACAATAACATTTTAGAGACAATTGGTAATACACCTCATGTCAGATTGAATAAGCTATTTCCGGATCATGAAGTTTATATCAAGTTGGAGAAACAAAATCCGGGAGGAAGTATAAAGGACCGGATTGCTTTGGCTATGATTGAGGATGCTGAGTTGAGAGGAGTGTTGAATCCGGGAGGTGCTATTATAGAGCCAACCTCCGGAAATACCGGTGTTGGACTTGCCTGGATCGGAGCAGTAAAAGGATATCGGGTTATTCTTGTCATGCCGGAATCAATGTCGTTGGAGAGGAGAAAGATTATGACGGCCTATGGAGCCGAACTTGTGCTGACTCCAAGAGAACTTGGTATGAAGGGAGCAATTGAAAAAGCGGAAAAATTGTCGGAAGAAATAGCCGGATCCTGGATTCCTCAACAATTTAAGAATCCGGTAAATCCTCAAATCCATGGTTTGACAACTGCCCAAGAAATTGTAGATGATTTTCAGGATGGAATTGATTTCTTTGTAACAGGAGTTGGGACAGGAGGACATATCACCGGAATAGGAAAGATTTTGAAAGAGAAGTTTCCTGCAGTAAAAATTATTGCCGTAGAACCTTCCGATTCTCCTGTGATTTCAGGAGGAAATCCGTCATCGCACGCTCTACAGGGAATTGGAGCCGGATTTATTCCTGATACATTAGATGTTTCTATCCTTGATGGAGTTGTAAAAATAACAAAGGATGAGGCCTTTGATTATGTCCGAAGACTGGCTAAAGAAGAAGGAATTTTGGCCGGAATTTCGACCGGAGCTTCCCTTGCTGCTGTCGAAAAAACAGTATCTAATTTGCCTTATGGAGCCAGAATTTTGACCCTCAATTACGATACCGGTGAGCGGTATTTTTCTATAGATGGACTCTTTGTCTAGGAGTTTTCTTATTTTTGCATTTAATTATGAATGGAATTATAGGAAAAGATACAGCATATTTGCAAAAATACTCCAATGAGGTGAGTGTTGGTTTAATTGACTGGTATTCGGAAAATAAACGAGATTTACCATGGCGAAACACAACAGATCCGTATAAGATTTGGATTTCCGAGATTATTCTTCAGCAGACTCGTGTGGATCAGGGACTTGGCTATTACCTTCGTTTTGTAGAACGATTTCCTGA
>JAVBUX010000026.1:0-8598 GCA_031554915.1 Bacteroidales bacterium
TCCTTTAGTCCCATAAATCTTAAGTGAAGATTTGTCTTTCAGGACTTCGAGCGATTCAATCTCTTTCGGATCCAATTTATTACAACAGGACTCATCAATTTCTTTTCCATCAATAATAAAAAGAGGTCTTTCTCCATTATTATCATTTAGACTAAAACTTCTAACTTGTATTTGGGATACTTTTCCTGTAAGCGGTAGAGTATCATTAAGTTGGAATCGTAGGGTTGAATATTTTTTTGAGTCCATATCTTTCTTCTGAACTCCATAACCAACAACAATAACATTATCCTTAATCGTGTCATTAATCTCATCACTGACTTTTTCCGAAATTGAAGAGTCTTCTCCTTTCGCATCTGATTTGAGAACAATTACTTTTGAAACTGATTTAACCGAGTCTTTTACAACATCATCAAATTCAGCGTTAATGATGAAGTCAAAATTCATTTGTTGAACTTTCTTATTGCTTGCAAAAACATATTCAGGTTCAGCAAAGAACCATAAAAAAGCCACTAAAGCAGGAACAAGCAACAACACAATCCACTTTTTCTTCGGATTAGAATTTTCTTTTTTCATCATATCAATCCTTTTGAATTTATTGTATTGTGCGAATGCATTGGCAAAAGCGAACACCGGTGTTTTCAAAGTATAATTAATCAGAGCCGCACGATAAACAGCTGGAGAATTCCCATTTTTCAACACTTCCTGATCTGCCAGGAATTCATGATTTTGCTTGATAGAGTTCAGATATATCCAAACAAAAGGGTTGAACCACTGGAAGATACATGCTGTATGAATGATCGCTAAATCAAGCCAATGATACTGGTTGATGTGTGCTCGTTCATGCTCATAAATCATTTTTCGTTCCATTTCAGAAATACTTGAAGAAGAATCAATAAAAATGTAATTAAAAATTGAAAATGTAGCATCAACATCCTGTGTCTGAACTATTTTAATCCCTGATTCTTTATGGAAACCATTACGAACAATTAGATGTTTTAATCTCACAATTCCCTTTAACTGCCTGAACAACAAAAAGTAAGCTCCAATGGTATGGAGTACAAAAAGAATTGCCCAGGGAGAAATTGTCAATCCGGAAGTTTCTGGAAGTGTAACAACTTCTGATGACGACATAAACGGAGTTATATCCAGTTTTATCGTGTATCGATAGACACAAAGTGGCAATAAAAATGAGGCTAATAAACCGAAAGTGAGGAAGAAGCGATTAAATTTGTAAAACGTTTCTTTACGGAGGAAAAGCCAATATACTATTCCAAAAACACCAATCCACAAGCCTGATTTCAGAAGATAGAGAATAATATCTTTCATAATAGTCGCGAATTATTTTTGATTATTCCCCTGTTCTTTTCGTAACTCTTTTTTTGTACTTTCAATCAATTCATCCAATTCTTCTATTGATAAATTATTTTCTTTTGCAAAAAAAGAGGCCATAGAGGCAAATGAATTATTGAAATAGTTCTTCATTATTCCAAATAATTGAGTTTTGGAATAAATCTCTTTTGCGACTAAAGGTGAATAGATGTTCACCCTGCCATTAATAGTATGAGTTGCAAAACCTTTGTTTTCCAGGATGTTCAATACTGTAGCAATGGTAGTACGAGCTGGCTTTGAATTTTCAAATTTTTCCCGCACGTCTTGTACTGTCCCTTTCTCTAATTTCCAAAGGATCTGCATCACCTGTTCTTCTGCTTTCGTTAATTGCATCATAATCATACATTTTACATTTTGAATACAAATATGCGACTATTTTTCTAGACATCAAACATTCTAATGATTTTTAACATCTATCCCGAAGGGATTAAACAACAATAACCCCCAGTGAAGCGTAGCGACTTGGGGTGATAGGAGATGGAGGGACGTGGCTGGATGGGAGTATCTCAAGTCCCACGATGGGTAATAGTAGCCGTAGCCTGACTGGTAGGCATAATCAGCACCTCTGCAATCTGAATGTGTTCAGGAACGGAGGCTGTATAATACACTGTTTCTGCAATATCCTCTCCTGTCAAAGGACGAAGTCCGGCATAAACAGCGTCTGCTTTGGATTTATCTCCTCTAAATCGCGTAACGCTAAAGTTAGTTTCTACAAGGCCCGGTTTAATATTGGTTACACGTAAAGGGGTATCAACAAGATCAATACGCAAACTATCACTAAGCATCTTAACCGCAGCTTTAGTTGCACAGTAAACACTTCCTCCCGGATAAGCAGCTTCTCCGGCAATGGAACCGATATTGATAATTTGCCCGCGACCTCTCTTTACCATTTCCGGCACCACCAGACGAGTCACGGCGAGTAATCCTTTGATATTGGTATCAATTACAACATCCCATTCATCCAAATCGCCTTCAAATTCTTTCTCCACTCCGATGACCAGTCCGGCATTATTAATCAGAATATCAATGGCTTGCCATTCTGCCGGCAAAGATTCGATGGCTTGTTTTACAGCATTCTTTTCCCTGACATCAAAAACTGAAAGGTAAATTTTTGTCCCGTAATGGTTTTCCAGTTTATGTTTCAATTCCTGCAGCTTCTCCGGATTTCTGCCATTCAAAATTAATTTAGCACCATTCGCTGCAAATTTATGGGCACAAGCCTCACCGATTCCACTAGTAGAACCTGTTATAAATACGATTTTATTTTTCATAATTTGTAATATTTATATGCAAAGTTAATACAATTTAGGTTACAAGTTTTAAGTTATAAATTTGGATTGCACACCAAGATGCTCAATGCCCCCTCAACTTTAAACTTATTACTTTAAACTTATTACTTTAAACTTAAATTCACTATCTTTGTGCCTGTTTTTTGAAATACAACTATTTATCATAGAATATTAACACATATATGAGCAAGAAATTCACTGAATATAATCAGTTCAACCTCTCAGACATCAACAAAGAAATTCTGAAACGTTGGGATGATAACGATGTTTTCCGGAAAAGTTTGGAAATCAGAGAAGGTGCTCCCTCTTTCGTATTTTACGAAGGGCCTCCTTCCGCAAATGGAATGCCGGGGATTCACCACGTTATTGCCCGATCAATCAAAGATATTTTCTGTCGTTACAAAACGATGAAAGGTTTTCTGGTAAACCGGAAAGCAGGATGGGATACCCACGGTCTGCCGGTGGAACTCAGTGTTGAGAAAGCTTTGGGCATCACCAAAGAAGATATCGGTAAAAAAATATCCGTTGATGAATACAATGCTGCCTGTCGCCAGGATGTAATGAAATACACCCGCGAATGGGAAGACCTGACCCGTAAAATGGGATACTGGGTGGATATGAACGATCCGTATATTACTTACGACAACCGTTATATCGAAACACTCTGGTGGCTTCTTAAAGAGCTGTATAATAAAAACTTACTGTATAAAGGATATACTATCCAACCCTATTCTCCGGCCGCCGGTACAGGATTAAGTACACACGAATTGAACCAACCGGGTTGTTATCGTGATGTAAAAGATACTACTTGCACAGCCCAATTTAAAATATTGAATCCGAAACCGGAGATGAAGCTGTTTGGTGATGCATTTTTCCTGGCTTGGACTACTACGCCCTGGACATTGCCTTCTAACACTGCTCTTTGCGTAGGCCCTAACATTGATTATGTAGCCGTACAATCGTTCAATCCATACACTGGAAAACCGATTACGGCTGTAATGGCTAAAGATTTGGTATTCACTCATTTCAATGAAAAAGCAATTGAAATGAATCTGGATGACTACAAAGCAGATTCTAAACTTATTCCTTTTAAAATTGTCGGTTCATGGAAAGGCTCCGAACTGGCAGGAATGGAATACGAACAACTTATCCACTGGGTCAATCCGGGAAAAGGTGCTTTCCGTGTGATCACCGGAGATTTTGTTACAACAGAAGATGGTACCGGAATCGTACATATCGCCCCTACTTTCGGTGCGGACGACGACCGGGTAGCTAAAGCAAATGGCGTACCTCCTTTGATGATGATCGATAATGACGGTAATCGTCGTCCAATGGTGGATCTGACAGGTAAATTTTTTGACATGAATGATCTTGATGCTGATTTTGTAAAAAACAGTATCAATGAACCTTTATATGCCGAATTTGCAGGCAGATTTGTTAAAAATGCATACGACAGCCGGTTAGCAGAGAATGATCCAACATTGGATGTGGATCTCTGTGTAATGCTGAAACAGCAAAATAAGGCTTTCAAAATAGAAAAGTACGTTCACAACTATCCGCATTGCTGGAGAACCGATAAACCTGTTTTATACTATCCTCTTGATAGTTGGTTTATCCGGACAACAGCTTGTCGTGAACGAATGATGGAACTTAATGAAACCATCAACTGGAAACCTCAATCAACAGGAACCGGACGTTTCGGTAAATGGTTGGAAAACCTGCAGGACTGGAATCTCAGTCGTAGCCGTTATTGGGGAACTCCTCTTCCAATCTGGAGGACAGAAGACGGGGCAGAAGAAAAATGTATCGGATCGGTTGAAGAATTGATGATAGAAATCAATAAATCGATTGAAATGGGACTGATGGACAAAAATCCATTCCCGAATTTCAAACCGGGAGAATATTCTGCTGAAAATTATGCTGTTGGAAATATTGACTTACATCGTCCATACGTGGATAATATTATCCTGGTTTCCGACAGTGGTAAACCAATGAAACGGGAGCTTGATCTTATCGACGTATGGTTCGATTCGGGCGCAATGCCTTATGCTCAAATGCATTATCCTTTTGAAAACAAGGAAGCGCTGGATAAAGGTTTTATCTTCCCTGCCGATTTTATAGCAGAGGGTGTTGACCAAACTCGCGGATGGTTCTTTACATTGCACGCCATCGCTACGATGATTTTCGATAATGTGTCATTTAAAGCTGTTATATCCAACGGATTAGTACTGGATAAAAATGGTAATAAAATGTCAAAACGCCTCGGAAATGCTGTCGATCCATTCGAAACAATCGAAAAATACGGATCCGATCCATTACGCTGGTATATGATTACGAATGCTTCTCCATGGGATAACCTGAAATTTGATGTGGAAGGGGTGGAAGAAGCTCGTCGTAAATTTTTCGGAACACTTTACAATACCTATTCATTCTTTGCATTATATGCTAATGTGGATGGTTTTGAATATAAAGAGACTGAAATTCCATACAATGAGCGTCCGGAAATCGATCGTTGGATACTTTCTCTTCTGAACACATTAATTAAAGAAGTGGATGAATTTTACGAAACATACGAGCCAACCCGTGCAGGGCGTGCGATAAATGATTTTGTAAACGACAACCTGAGTAACTGGTATGTACGCCTCAACCGTAAACGTTTCTGGGGAGGATCAATGGATGCTGATAAGTTATCCGCTTACCAGACTCTTTACACTTGTCTTGAAACTGTTGCTAAATTGATGGCTCCAATAGCTCCGTTCTATTCAGATCGTTTGTATTCCGATCTGATAAAAGCAACTGGAAAAGACAATGTTGTATCGATACACTTGGCCGATTTCCCGAAAGTCAACGAATCATTGATAGATAAAGATCTTGAAGAACGTATGCAAATTGCCCAGGATATATCTTCAATGGTATTAGCGTTGCGTCGTAAAGTGAACATTAAAGTTCGCCAGCCACTATCTTCAATTATGGTTCCGGTATTGGATGCTCACCAAAAACAAGCGATTGAAGCTATTCAGAGCCTTATCCTGAATGAGGTAAATATTAAAGAAATTAAATACCTGGATGACTCAAGCGGTATTCTTGTGAAAAAAATCAAGCCTGATTTCAAAAAATTAGGTCCTCGTTATGGAAAAATAATGAAAGATCTGGCTACCGCAATCAGTGAATTGCCTCAGCAATCGATTTCTCAACTGGAAAAAGAAGGTAAATTTGAACTTTCTGTCCTCGGACAAGTTGCTGAAATTCTGATCGATGACGTAGAAATTATTTCCGAAGATATTCCCGGATGGTTGGTGGCAAATGAAGGCAAATTAACTGTTGCTCTGGATATTACCGTGACTGATGATTTGAGAAAAGAAGGTATTGCCCGTGAATTAGTTAATCGTATCCAGAACATCCGGAAATCGAATGGATATGAAATAACCGATAAAATCAGAGTGGTTATACAATCAGATGAACGTATCAATGAAGCTGTTAATGAATTTAAAGAATATATTGCGAACCAAGTACTGGCAAATAACGTTATGTTAGACAATTTAACGGAAGGTACAGAACTTGATCTCGATGAAATAAAATTGCTTGTCAGGATCGAAAAAATATAAGATAATTTGTAAATTAGAATAAAAACATTACTTTTGGATAACTTTATGTAACCCAAAACTCAGAAAAGGAGGAATGCCATGAGCGAAAAAACTAGATATTCAGATGCCGAATTGGAAGAATTCCGGGCAATTATTTTGGAAAAAGTAGAAGCTGCAAGAAAGGACTATGAATTGCTAAAAGCAACGATAATGAATTCCGATGGAAATGATGTAACAGATACCTCTCCTACATTCAAAGTATTGGAGGAAGGTGCTGCTACCTTGTCCAAGGAAGAAGCAGGAAGATTGGCTCAACGTCAGATGAAGTTCATTCAAAGTCTTCAGGCAGCATTAGTTCGTATTGAGAACAAAACGTATGGTATCTGTCGTGAAACAGGTAAATTGATCCCGAAAGAAAGATTACGTGCTGTTCCTCATGCCACTTTGAGTATTGAAGCTAAAATGGGTCAGAAATAAATGAAGTTTTCCAAAGGTTTTTGGGCTGTTGCCGTTATTTTACTAATTCTGTCAGCCGATCAGATATTAAAAATCTGGGTTAAGTCTCACATGACCATAGATCAACGGTTCGAAATAACCAGTTGGTTTTATATTCGTTTTGTGGAAAACGATGGAATGGCGATGGGTATTCAGGTCATGGGAAAATTTTTCCTTTCCATGTTTCGGATTATTGCGTCTTTCGTTATTGCATATTATCGTTATACTTTATGTAAAAAAGAGTATAAATTGGGTTTTATTGTGTGTATTGCCTTGATATTTGCCGGAGCTATCGGTAACATTATCGATTGTATTTTCTACGGAAAAATTTTTACTGAAAGTACTCCTTATCAGGTCGCAACATTTTTACCTCCTGACGGAGGATACCAGACATGGTTGCATGGACTGGTAGTAGATATGTTCTATTTCCCTCTATTTGAAACTACCTGGCCTTCATGGGTGCCTAAAGTAGGCGGAACACCGTTTGTTTTTTTTAGCTATATTTTCAATCTGGCAGATGCCTCTATCAGTGTGGGAATGGCTATTTTACTCTTATTTTACAGAAAAACATTTGCTTTAAGTCTTGAAAAGAAATCAAGTGAAGTTGAGAGTTAGTCATATTTTCATTCCTGGTTTATTCCTTCTCATTTTTTTTTCAGCCTGCAGTAATCGCCCATCATGGGTCTTGTCTGATAAAAAAATGGTTGATGTCCTATATGATATGAACTTGGCAGAATCGGAGATAGAGGTCAACTACGAAACTTTCAAGGACAATGAACGCAGGCAGGAATTATTAAATACTGTCTTCGAAAAGCATAAAATCACCCGGCAGGACTTTGATACTTCATTAGTTTGGTATAATGCACATCTGGAAGTTTATTTCAAAATATGTGATAAAGTAAATAAGCGATATGCTGCTGATACTGAGCAATTGCAAAAAAAGATTGATGAAGAAAATCGCCTTCTTGCAGAACGAAGCAGAGTTAATATATATAAGGGAGGAGGTAGCATTTTTTTGCAAGCAGCATCACGACTTCAAAATACCATTTCATTTAAAGTAGATTCTCTGGAATGGAGTTCTGGCGATAATCTGGAGATTTCATTTGATGTCCTGGGGCTTAATAAAGGTGTAGAACCGGATCTATTGTGCTATGTTTTCTGCGAAGATACTGTTATCATAGAAAAGGAAAAAATTTCGGCAAATGGAAGCTTTTCAAAATTGATGACTCCGGGGATGAATAAGGTTAAAAGTTTTTCTGTATCGATTCATATCTCCGACACTATTCCTAATGCAAACATCCTTATTAATAAATTCGGAATATTTCTGCGAAAAAATCAGGGGAATGCTATCACAGAAACTCCACAACCTATCTAAATCGTTTTTATTCTAAATAAATTCCGGAAAAAACGAATGAAAAGTTCGGCGTAGATTCAGTAGATAAGTTCAGTGGAAGTTTGGCGTAGGCTTGGTATAGGTTCGGCGTAGGTTTGGTATAGAGGTTCGGTAGGTTCGGGCGTAGGTTCGGGTTCGGCGTAGGCTCTGCCTACGTCGTTGCTAGAAGCAAGTCTTTGACTTGTCATTTGCAAAGAAGAGCTTTGCTTTTAACACGACGTAGGCAGAGCCTACGCCGAACTTCCACTGAATTCTTTATCGAACCTTCCATCAAACTTTACCCAAACTACATCTAAAATATAAATCAAAAAAGGGCATGCCGGATTCGGCATGCCCTTTCTGTTTAGATTATCCTGTTGGATTTTTTACTTTTTGATCACCTTGTAAGCTTTGCCATTGTACTGTACGAGGTACGTTCCTTTGGCATAACCGGTCAGGTCGATCATTG